>JBDLIA010000111.1 GCA_039715185.1 Gemmatimonadota bacterium | reverse complement strand
CCGGACCACCGGTTGCTGCTCCGCGATGGGCGACTCATGGCCGCGGACGAACTGCGCCCGGGGACATCGCTCATGCCGCTGTACCGGACGTACGCCCGAGGCTACGAGTCCGTCTACCAGCCGCTCAACGGCCACCTCTACCCCGCGCACCGCCTCGCCGACGAGTGGAACCTCCGTCACGGACGCTACGAGGACGCGCCAGACACGCATCGTCATCACGTGGACGGCAACCGCCGCAACAACGTCCCGTGGAACATCGAGCGGATGGACGCTGGCGCACATATCCGACTCCACAACGCGGAATCATACGGGGACGACTTCGACCCCGATGAGCACTCCGCGGCGATCAAGGAGGCGTTCGAGCGGCTGCGTGAGGATCCCGCGTGGGAGGAGCGATTCGCCGAGGCGCAACGCCGCCGGGCGATCGAATTTTGGCACGAGCCGGAGTACGAGCAGGCGCGTCACCTACTGTCGGTCAAGAAGCGCGAGGCCTGGACCGAGGCGCACAAGGCGGCCGCGGCGAAGAGGATGCACGCCAGGTATGCACGACCCGGGGCCCGTGCCGAGCACTCGCGCCGGATGGAGGAAGCGTGGCAGCGCGATGACGGTACGCGCCGGGCGATGCAGGCCGAGATCGCGCGCAAGATCCGGCTGCGCGAGGAGATCGACGCGGACACGGTGCGCTCCGCGCTTGACGCTACCGGCTCGATTCGTGGGGCCGCAAGGTACCTGGGGTGTGATCGATCGGTGTTCCGCCGGTTCCCCGATGTCCTGGCCGCCTTCCATGGCCGCCCGCGCCACCTCGCCAATCACAAGGTCGCGCGTGTCCGCTCACTCCCCGGCGATCACGATGTCTACTGCCTCACGGTCCCGGAGGCCGGCAACTTCGCGCTGGACGCAGGGGTGTTTGTCCGAAACTGTGGCATCATCGTAAATGTTACGCCCTTGGAGCCCGAGTGGGAGGGCCACCTGACGCTCGAGATTTCGAACACGACACCCCTCCCCGCGAAGATCTATTCGAACGAGGGCATCGCCCAGCTACTCTTCTTCGAGGGCGACGAGCTTCCGAGCATCACCTACGCGCAGCGGAGCGGGAAGTATCAGAAGCAGGAGGGGGTGACGCTGCCGCGGATGTAGCCCCACGCTCGACCACAACAAACCGCTCGAACGACGCCGGCAATAGCTTCCTCAGCAAGAGTACGAAGAATACGACCGCCACGCCGCCGGTAACCGCGAAGACGACGCCGCTCGAAGCACCAAGCCACGCCGGCGGCACGTAGGTCTCGCCGGGCGCGAAGGTCATGCGCGTGAAGCCGGTGACCAGACCAGCCACGTGTAGCCACACCACCAGCGCCGCGACCGCCAGGTTGAGCCCCACGATGCTGCGCCGAATCGCGGCCGTGTCGAAGCGCACCGGGTCGCCGCCGCGGTCGCCGAACAGCTCCGCCAGGAGCCAGAACGCTGCCCCCAGCAGGATCATGGTGTCGATGCCGATGGTGGCGCCCATGGCGTGGCCGGTCACCACGTAGGTACCGTGGATAATGGCGTTCGCCGGCGGGATGGAGATCAGCACCGCCGAGAACAGGATGGCCACCGTCCACCACTTGGCCGCCGTGAAGCTCGTCCGCGCAGCCGATTGCCGCCCTTCGGCACGCGCCTGGATCACGCACCACAGATCCCACACCGCGCGCGTGAGGATGATGATCTCCGTCATGCTCACCACGAAGGAGATCCAGTTCACCGCGGCGCGCTGCGGCAGGTGGTAGGAGTGGTGGCCGAAGTTGGTGAACGAGTTCAGCAGGCCCACGAAGAACAGCGCGTACGCGGTGCGCGACTGACAGTAGCTCGAATCCCGGCTTATTCTCTCGCCGACGTAGTAGATCGTCCCGTACACGAACAGGTTGAAGCTGCCCACCAGCGAGCCGGTGGCCTTCCACTGGATGCGGAGGTCGTAGACCGGATCGGCGAAGACGCCCGGCAGCAGGTAGGCGTGCTGCTCCAAGAACGTCCACGCGAACAGGATGAACGCCACGCCCCACATGGTCACGTAGATCGGCAGACGCCAGAAGCGGCGACCCACGACGCGGAAGAAATTCCACAGGTAGCAGAACCACCCGGCGAGGATGAGCGCCGAGAACAGGGGGTGGAAGCCGACGTACTCTCGCCCCGAGGTGACCCGGAACAGCAGCGTCACCACGATCCCCGCTCCGGCGAGCCCCCACGCCCCGACCTGGACGCGAAGGCGCAGTCGATCCCCCGCGCTGGCGGGTCCGCCGTACTCCTCCAGGAATCGGTGCACCACCGCCGCGCCGGCCAGGAAGATCCAGGCCACCGCGAACGTCGTGTGGATGGGCCGAAGCTGCCGGAGGTCTAGCCCGATCGACTGGAAGTACGGCGCCAGCGCCGGGATCGAGTACAGCGCGCCGAGCAGTCCCGCCGCGAGCGCGACGCTCAGGGCGACGAACGAACCGCGCATGAAGGTGACGGTCGCGTACTGGCGCGACGCGGCGCCGCTCACCGGTACTCCCACCAGGGGATGGCCCCCCAGTCGATCGTTCGATCCCGGGCGATGGAGGCGAACGCCGAGTCGACCGCCTCGCGTTCGGCGGCCAGCCATTGCAGGAACGCGACCACGTCCTCGAGGTCGGCGCCGGCGAGCCCGGATGGCGGCATGCCGAGGTCCGAACGGCCGGCCGTCAGCACCCCGCGCAGCTCGTCCGCATCGAGCCGGGTCGCCGCGAGCGACAGATCCGGGGCGCCCACTGCGGACGCGGCGAGAGGCTGGTGACACCCGACGCACGCGCCCGTCCGTACCAGCCGCCACCCGCGCTCCGGCCCGCCACCTAGGAGCGGCGCGACCGCCCGGTCGAATCGGTCCCACGGCGCGGCGACGCCGGCCTCCCCCAGGCGGAGCTGACCCCGCCCCAGCTCCGGGCGATCGAGGGCACGCAGGAACTCGCGCAGGTCGGCGATGTCGTCAGAGGAGAAACGAAACGAGGGCATCTGCCCGCTCCCCACCGTGAGCAGCGAGGCGAAGCGCAGGGTATCGACCCGGCTGTATGCGTTGGTGAGGTCCGGCCCCAGAAAACCACCCTGCCCGTAGACCTGGTGGCACACCTGGCACCCGTTGCGCTGCCAGAGCTCGCGTCCCCGAAGCGCTTCGGCGTCGAGCGAGCCGGTCGGCTCGTCGCTGTAGACCAGAGTTGTCTGAATGAGGAAGGCGGCGACCAGCAGGGCGAAACCCGCCCACTTTTCACCCGGCCGCGCCGTCACGCCTAGAGGCTCCTACATCGGCAGGTGCCAGAACCACTCACCATCGTCATTGAGCCTCCCTCGCGGGCATCGTGGTCGGGGTGGCGGGAAAAAGAAGGTAGGACGGGTTTGTTCGCCAGGGGTTGGGCCGAGATTCCCGCGTGTGGTGTACCACCTGGCTCCACAATGACCACACGGGAGCATGCAATGCCATGCCGTCGCCCATCTTCCGCCTTTCCCGCCGCCAACGCCACCGCGCTCTGCTTGTGTGTTGTCCTCACAGCGCCCGCGACCGGGGTTGCCCAGGACTCAGGTGTCTTCGCGGGCGCGGTCGTCGCCGCGGAGAGCCGCGCTCCCCTTCCGGCGGCGTTGGTTTACTTGCCGGACGCACGCAGGCGGATCCTCACCGGAACCGATGGACGATTCCGAATCGACGGGCTCGAACCGGGCGTTCACCGGGTTCTGGTAGAGACCATCGGACGGGTCACTGTGGACACCACGGTCGTCGTCGGAGCCCCCGGGATAAGCGTCGTCCTGCCGATGGCCGCCCGGGCCATCGCGCTCCACGGCATCGACGTGGACGTGGCCCCCTGCAGTGAATCGGGATTCGACGCAGCGGCGGGCTCGGCCGAAGCCGCCGCTGTGCTGGATGAGCTCAGGAAGAACGCCGAGCGGTATCGCGCTACGCAGGAGATCGAGGCGCCGGTTCTCGTGATGCAGAGAGACCAGCGCTTGCTTCGGCGAAACGGTCGGGTCGCCCGCCAGCGCACGGACACCATCGCTGCCGACACGACCGCGTCATCCTACAGGCCGGGCGAGGTGCTGGTGGCGAACGTCCCACAACTCATCGGCCTTCCCAGCACCCACAAGATGCGCCTGCCCGGTTTTCAGACGCTAGCGAGTGACGCTTTCCAGGACGCGCACTGCTTCCGATACCGGGGGCTCGACGAGCGCGACGGCGAGCGCCGTATCCGGATCGAGTATGTCCCGCTGTTGTCCATCCGAACTCCGGATGTTCGTGGGTCGGTGTACCTGAACCCCCAGACCTTCGTCGTCACCGAGGCTACGTTCGTGCTCACCAACGTGCCGTCGACGATGCCCAACCTGCGATCTCTGACCGCAACCGTCCTCTACGACGAGCCCGTGCCGGGCCGCGTGCTGATCCGCGAGATCCGCTCGGAGCAGCTCCTTGCGGACCGACGAACGCCGACCGCGCTCGAGCTGCAGAAGCGGGTCGAGTATCGGATCAGGGAGGAGGTGTTGGGGTCGGCATGAGTGGAGGATTGGAATCTGCGTCAGCTTGAACTTTCCGCACCCCTCAGCACCGCCCCAAGCCAGTCCCGGTTCAACCGTGCGATGTAATCGACCTTGATCCCCTTGGGACAAACCTCCTGGCAGGCCCCGTGGTTCGTGCAGTGGCCGAAGCGCTCGTCGTTCATGGCGGCGACCATGCCCAGGGTGCGGCGGTCCTTCTCGGGGGCGCCCTGCGGGAGGACGTTCAGGTGCGCGGCCTTGGCGGAGGTGAAGAGCATGGCGGAGGCGTTGGGGCAGGCGGCCACGCAGGCGCCGCAGCCGATGCACTCGGCGGCGTCGAAGGCGAGGTCGGCGGCGGCCTTGCCCACCGGGATCGCGTTGGCGTCGGGGGCGGAGCCGGTGCTGGCGGAGATGAAGCCGCCGCCCTGGATGATCCGATCGAAGGCGGTACGGTCGACGATGAGGTCGCGGACGGGCGGGAAGCCTTCGGAGCGCCAAGGCTCCAGGCGGATCTCGTCGCCGTCCTTGTAGTGGCGCATGTGGAGCTGGCACACCGTGGTGCCGGGCTCGGGGCCGTGCGCGACGCCGTCGATCATGAAGCCGCACATGCCGCAGATGCCCTCGCGGCAGTCGTGGTCGAACGCGACCGGATCCCTGCCCTCCAGCGCGAGCCGCTCGTTGAGGACGTCGAGCATCTCCAGGAAGGACATGTGCGGGCTGACCTCCTTTACCGTATGCGTCTCGAAGGCGCCGGCGCTCGAGGCGTCGGGCTGCCGCCAGACACGCAGCGTGATGGTCATGTCGTCCCCGCCGCCGCTCACTTGTAGCTCCTCTGCGAGGGCGGTACGTGCGCGAAGCGCAGCCGTTCCTTGTGCAGGACGGGCTCGCTCCCCTGCCCCATCCACTCCCACACCGACACGTGCGAGTAGTCCTCGTCGTTGCGCTTGGCCTCGCCCTCGTCTGTGGTGTGCTCGACGCGGTAGTGCGCGCCGCACGATTCGTCGCGCTCCAGCGCGTCGCGGCACATGAGCTCGGCGAACTCCATGAAGTCGGCCACGCGGCCGGCCTTCTCCAGCGACTGGTTCAGGTTCTCGGCGCTGCCGGGCACCTTCACGTCGGCCCAATACTCCTCGCGCAGCTCGGGGATGCGCTCCAGCGCCTCGCGCAGGCCAGCCTCGTCGCGAGCCATGCCGCAGGCCTCCCAGACCAGCTTGCCCAGCTCGCGGTGGAAGTCGTCGACCGTCCGCGAACCATCGACCGCCAGCAGGCGCTTGGTCCGCTCATCCACCTCAGTCGCGGCCTCGTCGAACGCCTCGTGCCCGGTGCTCACGTCGTCCAGCCGGGTGCGCCCCAGGTAGTCGCCGATGGTCGCGGGGATCACGAAGTAGCCGTCGGCCAGCCCCTGCATGAGCGCGCTCGCGCCCAGGCGATTGGCGCCGTGGTCGCTGAAGTTGGCCTCGCCCGCGACGTGCAGCCCGGGGATCGTGCTCTCCAGGTTGTAGTCCACCCACAGCCCGCCCATGGTGTAGTGCGGCGCCGGGTAGATGCGCATGGGCACGGCGTAGGGGTCCTCGCCGGTGATCTTCTCGTACATCTCGAAGAGGTTGCCGTAGCGCTCCGAGATGACGTCCGCGCCCAGGCGGTCGATGGCGTGCTGGAAGTCCAGGTACACGCCGTTCTTCATCGGCCCCACGCCCTTCCCCTCGTCGACCATCTCCTTGGCCCGCCGCGACGCGATGTCGCGCGGGGTGAGGTTGCCGAAGCTCGGGTAGAGCCGCTCCAGGTAGTAGTCGCGCTCGGCTTCGGGAATCTGCCCGCCGGCGCGCCCGTCCCCGTCGCCCGCGGGCACCCAGATGCGGCCGTCGTTCCGCAGCGACTCGCTCATCAGAGTGAGCTTCGACTGGTACTCGCCGCTGGTCGGGATGCACGTAGGGTGGATCTGCGTGAAGCACGGGTTGGCGAAGCCGGCGCCGCGCTTGTGGGCGCGCCAGGCGGCGGTGACGTTGCAGCCCTTGGCGTTGGTCGACAGGAAGAAGACGTTGGCGTAGCCGCCGGTGGCCAGCACCACCGCGTCCGCCGCGTGGCGCTCCACCTCGCCGGTGACCAGATCCCGCACGATGATCCCGCGCGCGCGCCCATCGACCACGACAAGATCGAGCATCTCGTGGCGCGTGAACATCTCCACGGTGCCCGCGTCGACCTGCCGCTCGAGCGCCTGGTAGCAACCCAGCAGGAGCTGCTGGCCGGTCTGGCCGCGGGCGTAGAAGGTGCGCGCCACCTGCGCGCCGCCGAACGAGCGGTTGTCCAGCAGCCCGCCGTACTCGCGCGCGAACGGGACGCCCTGCGCCACGGCCTGGTCGATGATGTTCACGCTGAGCTGCGCGAGCCGGTACACGTTGGCCTCGCGCGAGCGGAAGTCGCCGCCCTTCACCGTATCGTAGAACAGTCGCCAGACGCTGTCGCCGTCGTTGCGGTAGTTCTTGGCGGCGTTGATGCCGCCCTGCGCGGCGATGCTGTGCGCGCGCCGCGGGCTGTCCTGGAAGCAGAAGCACTTCACGTTGTAGCCCTGCTCGCCCAGCGTGGCGGCGGCCGCGCCGCCCGCGAGCCCGGAGCCCACCACGATCACGTCGTACTTCCGGCGGTTCGACGGGTTGACCAGCTTCATGGCGAAGCGGTGCCGGTCCCACTTCCGCTCGATCGGCCCCCCGGGGACGTTGGCGTCGAGGTCCCAGTTGGGGGTCGCGCTCATGACACCACCCCCGTGGCGATCGCCAGCGGCACCGCCGCGAATCCGAGGCCGACGATCACCGCGATCCCGATCGACACCGGGCGCCGGTAGCGGTCCAGGCGCGGGTAGTCGAGCCCCAGCGTCTGGGTCGCGCTCCAGATGCCGTGGTAGAGGTGCAGCGCGACTGCCGCGGCGGCTCCCAGATAGACGGCCGCCATGGGCCAGCCGCCGAGGCCGACCACGAGATTGTGGTAGACATCCCCCTGGACGAAGTCGGGGTGCGCGTCGCCCGTGGTCAGGTGCAGCAGGTGGAAGATCACGAACAGGAAGATGAAGACGCCCGCCCACGCCATCGTGAGCGAGGTCTTCGAGAATACCTTGCGCTCGTAGCTCCGGTAGCCGGTGCGGCGGGCGTCGCGCGACTTGCCGGCGACGGACAGCCAGGAGACGACGTGCACGCCCAGCGCGAGCAGGAGGATCACGCGGCTGGCCCACAGCGCGGCGCCGTGCGGCACCAGGGGGGAGCCCACCTCGCGCAGGAACGCGGCGTACTCGTTGATCTCGGCGGCGCCCTCGAACAGGTGCAGGTTGCCGGCCATGTGCGCCACGACGAAGCCCGCCAGTACGATCCCCGACAGCGCCATGACGATCTTCTTGCCGACCGTCGTGGAGTACAGCTTCGTCGCCCTGCTCATGCCGCGCCCCGCCTCCCGTCGTCGGTGACCGTCCGTTCCGTCGGCGCCATCAACCCAGGTTGGCCAGCGCGTCCATCGTCGACCGGACCGCCTGGGCGCTGCCCGCCAGCTCCGCGGCCTCGGCGTCCGTCAGCTCGACTTCGAGGATGTGCTGCAGCCCACCCCGGCCCAACTTACAGGGAACCCCCAGGAATATCCCCTCGTGCCCGTACTCGCCCTCGAGGTAGGCCGCGCACGGCAAGATGCGGCGCTTGTCGCGCACGATCGCCTCGACCATCTGGGTGGCGGCGGCGGCGGGCGCGTAGTAGGCGCTACCGGTCTTGAGGTGGCCGACGATCTCGGCGCCGCCCCTGCGGGTGCGCTCGATCAGCGCGTCGATGCGGTCGCGATCCAGGAGCTGCGTGAGCGGGATGCCGCTGACCGTCGTGTAGCTCACCAGCGGCACCATGGTGTCGCCGTGCCCGCCCAGCACGAGCGCCTGGATGTCCTCCACGCTGACGTCCAGCTCGCTGGCGATGAACGCGCGGTAGCGGGCGGTGTCGAGCACCCCCGCCATGCCGATGACGCGCTCGCGGGGGAAGCCCGTGACGTCCTTGGCCACGTACGCCATGACGTCCAGCGGGTTGGAGACCACGATCACGATCGCGTCGGGCGAGCACGAGCGGACCTCCCTGGACACGCTTTCGACGATGCCGGCGTTGATCTTGAGCAGGTCGTCGCGGCTCATGCCCGGCTTGCGCGCGATCCCGGCGGTGATCACGACGATCCCCGAGTCGGCCGCGGGCCCGTAGTCGTTGGCGCCGACGACGCGAGTGTCGAAGCCCTCGATGGGCGCCGACTCCCACTGGTCCAGGCCCTTCCCCTGGGGGATCCCCTCGGCGATGTCGACCATCACGACCTCGCCCGCGAGCTCCCGGAGGGCGATCCCCTGTGCGGTGGTCGCGCCGACGTGGCCTGCGCCGACCACGGTGATTCTGTCGATCATGGAATGCGGTGTGTACTGGGTGGATCTCGGGCCGCGCAACCGTCGAGGCCGGCGGCCTCCCCCGCGACTGACGAAGCCGCCCGGGTCGGCGCGAAACCTACCCCGGCGGGGGGGTGCGGTCAACGAGCGAAGGAGGGGCGATCAAGGGGCTGCGGTCGACAGGCGCGGGCCCGTTCCTGGTCGCCCTTTCGGGCGACGGAATTGGGCGCGACCGGCAGGGACGCGACGGGCCGCAAGGACGGGCGCGGGACACGCGCCGCGGAACGGCCGCTCGAGCGTCCCGCCTCACGGGATCGGCGCGGCTGTCTCGGCCACCGTCCCCCTCAGCACGCCGCCGCCGCTTCTTCTTCCGCCTCGGCCTCCTCCTCGAGCGCGTCGCGCGCGCGGGCCTCGACCGGCCACGGCACGTACGAGTCGCGCGTCCAGCGCGCCGCGCCGCTCCTGTGCAACGGCCGGTCGAGCCGGGGCTTCACAGTTGGGCGCGGTGATCCCGGGCCGGGCGCCGTCCTCGCGCCGATCCCACCGTTCACCCCGCGCGGCGCGTCGTAGAGCGCCCTACCCCTGGGCGTGAAGAAAACGACAGATCTGTCTTCGCCCAGGCACACCCGTACCCGGCCCTCGTGCACCGCCCTGTGATGCCTGCGGCACAGCAGCACCAGGTTCCGCAGGCTCGTCTCGCCGCCCTCTGCCCAGTGCACGACGTGGTGGCCGTCGGTGAAGCGGCCGGCGCAGCCCGGGAAGCGGCAGCCCCGGTCGCGCGCCTC
>JBDLIA010000110.1 GCA_039715185.1 Gemmatimonadota bacterium | reverse complement strand
ACGATGGCGACGCGGCGTCCGGCGGCCCGCGGCTCGGCGGCGCCTGCTTCCATGACGGGCTCCTGCTGGTCGGTCGAGCTAGGATCGGGGCGTCAGAAGGCCGCGCGGCGCAATGACGGTGCCCGGTGGGTGGAGAATCGTGGAGGGGGCGGGAGGGCGCAACGGAGGTGGGGCGATTCGTCGGTCCCTGGAGGCTACGTGCCGCCGAAGATCTGGTTGAGAAGCACGATCACACCCATTACCACGGCTGCGACCACCCCCAGGGTGGCGGCGTCGGAGATCGTTGCGTCCCCCGCGATGATCTCGATCTCCGGCTCAGGAGTCATCGGCACGGCCACGACGAGTCCCTCCAAGGCGTTCGCCGATCGACCGTTGGCCCGTTGGCCAGAGTTGACCAGGACCAGGATCGTATCAGGCCGCAACTCCCGAACCCGCCCCATGAGCCGCGTCACCTGCTCTGTCGTCTGCCCTCCGACCTCCACGACCTCCACGGCCGCGTCGAAGCGCATCCGAATCGCGGCGCCTGGCTCGACAACGCCCGGAGCAGGGGGCGCGACGACGCATCCGGACGCTAGGAGTGCGGGGATCGCCGGTAGAACGGACGCCAAGTAGCTCGGCCAGAGCTTCGGCATGAATCGCGCTCCCATCACGTGCCCGCGCCCCCCCACGTAGCCAACGCGTAAAGCATGGCCGACAAAGTGGCCGCCGTCAGCCCTCCGACGATCGCCCAATCGACCCCCGTCGCGTTCTTCTGGATCACCTCGATCTCGGCCTCGCCGTCCGTCGCGACCGGCACGGTCAGGCCGCTGAGTCGCCGGGTCGACCCTCCTTCGAGCGTACGGACGCTCGACACCTCGACCAGCACCGAGTCGTCGGTCGCGCCCGTCACTCGGCCCACCAGCGACTCGATGTGGATGACGGGCTCTCGGGATCCTTCCGGGGCCGGTACGGCTAGCGGATCGGGGAACACGATTCGGACGGCCGTGTCCCGGATCGGCGCCTCCGGCCCCATCGGCCGGCGCGTCGAGCATGAGGAGACGAGCGCCGTTAGCACGGCAACCGCCGTCAACGGGAGTGGGCGATGGAATCTCGGCATCGATGGACCTCGTCGGTTACGGTGTCCCGACTCGCTCGGGATCTCGGCGAGAATCTCCGCGGGATCGGTCAACCCGGTGTCGTGGCCCTGTCAACCGCGACAGAAATCCGCCCGCACGATCGTCACTTCTGCGATGCCCACCGCCAGCAAGGAGCGCCGCCGTGATCGCCCGTTTGACCGTTCTCGCCTCTTTGACCGCCGTCGCGCTGATCGCCCTTCCCGAATCGCCCGAGGCCGACTCGGCCACGAACGGCGCGGACTCACCCGCCGCCGTCGCGGACGGATCGGGCGATGTCCACCACGCCCCGCTTGACGAAATCGCCCGGATTCGCAGCCACCTCGTCCGGGTGGGGGGCATCCTCCGCGAGGCCGACATATCGCACCTCACGGTTACTCAACGGCGCGCCCGCGCCCAGAACATCGACCGCCTCGAACGCTACGCGGCGACCGGAGTCTTCCCGCACAATCACGTGGTGCCCGGCGAGCGCGTACCGGTCTTCGTCGATGAGCACGGGACGCATTGCGCGGTCGGCTATCTGATCGCGATGTCGGGGGAGTGGGACCTGGTCGAGCGGGTGCGGTCGACCAACAACCTGGTGCGCGTCCCCAAGCTGGCAGGCGACCCGGAGCTGGAGGCATGGCTGGAAAAGTCGGGGCTCACGTTGGAGGAGGCGGCGCTGATCCAGCCAACGTACGGGCACATCCCCGGGCCGTCCTCGACGACGGGCGCGCAGCGCGCTTACGAGGCGGGCACGATCGCCGCGTCAGCGTTCAGCGGCGCGAGCATGGCTTGGAGCCTGCTCGCGGCGGACGACGGGGACGCGCGCCGCACCGCGGGCAAGGTCGGGGTCGGCATCGGATTCGGCCAGATCGCCCTCGGGGCGCTCGGCATCGCGGTCGACGATGACGAGTTTGGCGACACCCAGATCGGCGACCGGTTCCTGACGGCGAACTTCGCGGTGGGGGCGCTCACGGCCGCGCTCGGGCTGCGGCTACTACTCGGTGGAGAGGAGGACGGCGAGACTGGGTTGGGCAACGCCACGGGTCGAGGGGCCGGGACTGACGCCGCGCGGTTCGAGTTGGCGCCCTACGTGGCCGACGGTGGAGAGGCGGCGGGTGTACGGTTGAGCGTTCGGTTTTGAGGGGGGGGCCGATGACCTCAATGGGCTCGGTCGGCGATGCCTACGACAACGCCCTGTGGGAGAGCTTCTTTGCCGCGCTCTAGTGTGAGCTGTGCGAGCGCCGACGTTGCTGGACCCGAACCGAAGCGAGGCCGGCAACCTTCGACTTCATCGAAGGCCTCTACGACCCGCGCTGGCCGAATCCGAGCATCCAGTACATTGCTGCCCCGATACCACCCCCAATGAAGACACTCATGACCAACGTCCATATGATCCATTCGGTAGTGCTCATCCCCTCCTGGGTAAATAGGAACGCGCCTCCAACGACCGGCGCTGCTATGGCTGCACCTACCGCACCCGCTCTACCTGCGCTAGAAATAACAGGCTTCGCCGCACCCACCACACCTCCGGCGAACAACCCAGTAACAAGATAACCCATAGACAGGCCCCAGGCGCTCACCGTCACACGTCCCATAGTGTAGCCGCCGTCAGGTTCCCCAAAGAACGCTAGAGGCGTCAACAGAATCCCCGTAACAATGCCTGTTAGGGCTCCAAGAATCACACGATTCCCCATTGCAGCTCCCGCTGGTCGCATATTCAACAAGCCCTACGAAACGCACCATAATTGTCCCCGAGTGTGGCAAAGGGCACCAGAGCCTTGACGAGGCCGTCCGTTGCGATGCCAAGTCAGTCAGTTCGGCCTCAACCACAGGCGACGCGCGAGGCGTCATCCACGCACACGTGCAGGTATTCCCAGCCTGGAGCGGGATCGTCCTGCAGTGGGCATCTCAGATCACTTGGTGGTGAGGTCGTGCAGCGTCGCCCCAAGCCCCCGCTTACCGCCCCCCCAACCCCTCCGTCCCCAACGCCTCCCCCAGCGCGTCGAAGCCCAGCAGCGCGCACTTGATGCGCACCGGAAACTTCGCCACGCCCGACAGCGCGCGCAGGTTGCCGAGCTGCTTGTCGCGGGCGGCTTCGGGGTCGCCGTGCATCATGTCGTTGAAGCGGGCGATGAGGGCGCCGGCCTCGGCCACGGGTCGGCCCTTGAGCATCTCGGTCATGATGGAGATGGAGGCCTGCGAGATGGAGCAGCCGCGGCCGCTGAAACGGACGTCGCGGATGACGTCGTCGTCGACGGCCAGTTGGAGGAAGATCTCGTCGCCGCACACGGGGTTGTTGAGGTGGGCGGTGTGGCTCGCGCCCTCGAGATCGCCCTTGTTCCGGGGGCGCTTGAAGTGGTCCAGGATCAGCTCCTGGTAGAGCAGCCCCACGTCCGGGGTGGAGCGATCGATCTCTTCGGGGTCGATCGCGTCCAGCTCGGTCGATGCGTTCATCCGAACAGCCTCCGCGCCACCCTCAGGCCGTCGACCAGGCGGTCGATGTCGTCGGTGCTCGTGTAGACCCAGCAGGACGCGCGCGTGGTGGCGGCCACGTCCAGCGCGCGCATGAGCGGCTGCGTGCAGTGGTGGCCGGCGCGCACCGCGACGCCCTCGCTGTCCAGTATGGTGGCGACGTCGTGCGGATGGATGCCTTCCGTGTCGAAGGAGAACACGGCGATCCGCTCGGCGGGGTGGTTGGGGCCGAACATGCGCACGCCGTCGACGCCGGCCAGCGCCTCCAGGCCGTACTCGGTGAGCGAGGTCTCGTGGGCCGTAATGCGAGCGTGGCCTAGCGCGGTCAGGTAGTCGGCGGCCGCCGCCATCCCCACCGCGCCCGCCACGTTGGGCGTGCCCGCCTCGAACTTGTGCGGCACCTCGGCCCAGGTCGACGAATCCGGACCCACGATCGAGATCATCTCGCCGCCGCCCTGGTAGGGGGGCATCTCCTCCAGCAGCTCGCGCCGCGCCCACAGCGCCCCAATACCCATGGGGCCGCCCATCTTATGCGACGATATTGCGTAGAAGTCGACGCCAAGCGCGCCCACGTCGACATCCGCGTGCGGCGCGCCCTGGGCGCCGTCGACCATGACCTTGGCGCCCACCGCGTGCGCCATCTCGGCGATCTCGGCGACCGGGTTGATGGTGCCGAGGGCGTTCGAGATGTGGTTCACGCACACCACGCGGGTGCGCCCGTTTAGCAGCCCGGCCAGCTCGTCCAGGCGCAGCCTGCCCTGCTGGTCGATGCCGAACCAGCGGATCTTCGCGCCCACGCGCTCGGCGAGGAGCTGCCACGGGACGATGTCCGAGTGGTGCTCGAGCCCCGACAGGACGATCTCGTCGCCCTCGCCCACGTTGGCGCCGCCCCACGCCGAGGCGACCAGATTGATCCCCTCGGTGGTGCCGCGCACGAACACGATCTCGGCGGCCAGCGACGCGCCCAGGAAGCGGGCGATGGTGGCGCGGGCGGCCTCGAAGCGCTCTGTGGAGCGCAGCGACAGTTCGTATATGCCGCGGTGCACGTTGGCGTTGTCGTGCTCGTAGTAGTCGACGATCGAGTCGATCACGGCGCGCGGGCGCTGCGCAGAGGCGGCCGTGTCCAGGTAGACCAGCGGCTTGCCGTGGGCCGTCTGGTCGAGCGCCGGGAAGTCCCGAGCGATCTCGCGCGGGTCGAGCGCGAGCGCGTTCTGCGCGTCCTCCGCGACGCCGGCCGCGGGCGCGTCCGTCTCGGGCGCCGCGCGCACGGTGCTCACCCCAGGTCCACGAGGACGTCGTCGCCGTCGACCCTAACGTCGTAGGTCTTCACGGGGCGGATCGCGGGTAGTGCCAAGGCGCGGCCGCTGGCGACCTCGAAGCGCGCGCCGTGCAGCACGCACTCCACGGTGCCGCCGTCCAGCTCGCCCTCGGACAGGGCGAAGTCCTGGTGGCTGCAGTTGTCCTGGAGCGCGTACAGGGTGCCCTCCACGTTGGCCAGGCAGACGGCGTGGCCCTCGGCCTCGACGGCCAGCAGAGAGCCCTCGGGGATCTGGTCGACCGACGCGACGCGGACGAAGGTGTCGGTCCCCTCAACCATGGTGCCAGCCGATCTTGCGGGAGATCGCCTCGCGCAGCTCCTCTACCACCCCGGGCAGCGGGAGCCGCTCCAACACCTCGCCGAAGAAGCCGAAGATCACGAGCCGCTCGGCCTCCTCCTTGGAGAGCCCGCGGCTGCGCAGGTAGAACATCTCCTCGGCGTCGAGCTGGCCCACCGTGGCGCCGTGCGAGCAGCGCACGTCGTCGGCCTCGATCTCCAGGTTGGGGAGCGAGTCCGCGCGCGCCTTGCCGGACAGCAGCAGGTTGCGGTTGGTCTGGTACGCGTCGGTGCGCTGCGCGCCCGGGAAGACCTTGATGATGCCGCGGAAGATCGAGCGCGTCGCGTCGTAGAGCGCGCCCTTGTAGAGCAGGTCGCTCGTGGCGTGGTCGGACACGTGGTCCTGGCGCGTGTTGTGGTCGAAGTGCTGGTCGTCGTGCGCGAAGTAGAGGCCCAGCATGTCGCTGCGCGCCCCCGGGCCCTCCAGGCTCGCGGCCATGTCCACGCGCGCCACGCTGGCGCCCAGGTTGACGACCAGCGTGTCCAGGTTGGCGTCGCGCTCGGCGATCGTGCGGAGCTGCGACAAGTGCCGGACGCCCCGCCCCCAGCGCTGCAGCCCCACGTACTGCACCTGCGCGGCCTGCTTGGCGAAGACCTCGACCGCGCCGATCGACAGCGCCGGTTCGTCCAGGTCGGACGAGGCGAACTCGTCCACGTAGGCGACCTGGCTGCCCTCCTCGGCCACGATCAGCGTGCGCGGCAGCAGCGCGACTCCGCCCCGCTCGATCGAGCGGCGCACGCGCACCGGGTGCTCCAGCCGCACGCCGCGCGGCACGTAAAGGAACACGCCCGCGCCCCACAGCGCGCCGTTCAGCGCCTGGAACTTGCCCGCGTCGGCGGATACCGCGCGGCCCAGGTACTCGCGCACCAACTCGGGCTGCTCGCGCGCGGCGGTGGCCAGGTCGGTGAGGATCACGCCTTTCGCGGCGTACTCCTCCTCGAAACCAATGCGCACCGCCGCGCCTTCATCGCCCGCGCCGAACGTCACCTCGTCCAGCCCGAGCTGCGACACCTTGGTGTAGCGCCACTCCTCCTGCTTCGTGGTCGGCATGGGCGTGGCCAGGTAGGTCTCCCACGCCGCCAGCCTCGCCTCGCGCAGCCAGTCGGGCTGGCCCGACGCGGCCGCCTCCACCTCGCTCACGTCGAGCGCCTCCAGGCCGCGCGTCTCGGCGACCGCCACGTCGCGGTCTTCCAGCACCCCCACCGCCTCAGCCAACGCTCCCCTCCATCTCCAGCTCGATGAGCCGGTTCAGCTCCACCGCGTACTCGAGCGGGAGCTGCTTGGCGATCGGCTCGATGAAGCCGCGCACGATCATCGCGGCGGCCTCGTCCCCGGACAGCCCGCGGCTCATCAGGTAGAAGAGCTGCTCGTCGCCGATCTTCGAGACCGTGGCCTCGTGGCCGATGCTCGCGCTCTCCTCCTCGATCTCGATGTAGGGGAAGGTGTCGGTGCGCGCGTCCTCGTCCAGCAGCAGCGCGTCGCACTCCACGTTCGACTTCGCGCCGGTGGCGCCGTCGTAGACCTTGCACAGCCCGCGGTAGGACGCGCGCCCGCTGCCCCTGGAGATCGACTTCGACACGATCTGCGAGGTGGTGCGCGGCGCCGCGTGGATCACCTTGCCGCCGGTGTCCTGGTGCTGCCCCGGACCCGCGTAGGCGATCGACAGGATCTCGCCGTTGGCGCCCTCGCCCACCAGGTAGCAGGACGGGTACTTCATGGTGAGCTTGGAGCCCAGGTTGCCGTCCAGCCACTCCATCTTGGCGTTCTCGTGCACCAGCGCCCGCTGGGTCACGAGGTTGTACATGTTGTGCGACCAGTTCTGGATCGTGACGTAGCGGAAGCGCGCGTTGGGCTTGACCACGATCTCGATCACGCCGGAGTGGAACGACTCGGTCGAGTAGACCGGAGCGGTGCAGCCCTCGATGTACTGCGCCTCGGCGCCCTCGTCGACGATGATCAGCGTGCGCTCGAACTGCCCCATGCGCTCCGCGTTGACGCGGAAGTAGGCCTGGAGCGGGATCTCGACCTTCACGCCCTTGGGGATGTAGACGAAGGAGCCGCCCGACCACACCGCCGAGTTCATCGCCGCGAACTTGTTGTCCGCCGGCGGGATGATCGTGGCGAAGTGCTCGCGGAAGAGCTCCGGGTGGTTCTTCAGGCCGTCCTCGATCGAGTCGAAGATCACGCCCTTCTCCTCCCACTCCTTCTTGAGCGAGTGGTAGACCATCTCCGACTCGTACTGCGCGCCCACGCCCGCGAGCGCCTTCCGCTCGGCTTCGGGGATGCCCAGCTTCTCGAAGGTGTCCTTGATCTCCTGCGGCACGTCGTCCCAGGACCGCTCCATCTGGTCCTGCGGCTTGATGTAGAAGTAGATCTCGTCGAGCGTCTCCTGCAGCGTGGTCAGGTCGCCGCCCCACTCGGGCATGGGCTTGGACTCGTAGATCTTCAGCGCCTTGAGCCGGAAGTCGAGCATCCACTCGGGCTCATCCTTGTGCGCCGAGATCTGCCGCACGATGTCCTCGTCCAGCCCCGGACGCGCCTTGAAGACCGGCTTGTCGTCTGTGACGAAGTCGTACTTGTAGGTGTCGAGGTCCAGCTCCTGGAGCGTCTCGTTCTTGGGCATGATTCCCTCAGACGCCCGCCGCGACGGTCTCGGCCGCGCGGAAGGACTCGTAGCCGCCGGCCTCCAGCTCGTGCGCCAGCTCGGGGCCGCCCGAGCGGACGATGCGGCCCCCCACCATCACGTGCACGTGGTCCGGCTCGATGTAGTTCAGCATGCGCTGGTAGTGGGTGATCAGCAGCACCGACATGTCGTCGCGCTCGGCGGCGAGCTTGTTGATGCCCGAGGCGACGACCTTCAGCGCGTCGATGTCCAGCCCCGAATCGGTCTCGTCCATGACCGCCAGGGTGGGCTCGAGCATGGCGAGTTGGAGGATCTCGTTGCGCTTCTTCTCGCCGCCGCTGAAGCCGTCGTTGACGCTGCGCTGCGCGAACGTCGGGTCCATCTCGAGCAGCCGCATGCGGTCCAGGAGCTGCTCCTGGAAGTCGAAGATGTCCAGCTCTCCCTCGTGCCGGGCCTGCACGGCGGTGCGCAGGAAGTTGGCGATGGAGACGCCGGGGATCTCGACCGGGTACTGGAACGCCAGGAAGACGCCCGCCAGAGAGCGCTCCTCGGGCTCCAGCTCCAGCAGGTCATCGCCCTTGAAGGCGACCGACCCGCCGGTGACCTCGTAGCCGGGGTGGCCGCTGAGCACGTTGGCCAGCGTGCTCTTGCCGGACCCGTTTGGGCCCATGATGGCGTGGATCTCGCCGTGGCCCATCTCCAGGTCCACGCCGCGCAGGATCTCCGTCCCGTCGCCCTCGGCCACGCGCGCGTGAAGGCCCTCTATCTTCAAAAGTGGTGCGCTCATATCTCCCGCCGGGCCGAAGACACGGAAGGGGGATCACCAGTGGTGAGATCCCCCACGTCCCCTCGCCTCACAGCCCTTGTCAAGAATGATTCTCGGTATCAATGAGCAAGGTAGGGGAGGACCGGGGTGGGGTCAAGGCGGAGCGGGGCCGCCTCCAGCATTCTCCCGCCCCGGTGGCACCCTCCCTAGTGGTTCATGACCGATGCGACACATCAAGGGCGCTGCACGGTACGCGTGCGGCTCGAACGGACGCATATCGAAATCTCGCTGGAACCGGGTTTCACCGAAGCCGACCTGGCGGTCGTCCGGGGGCTTCCCCACCGGCGCTGGGACTCCGCCCGCCGCCTTTGGACGGTACCGGAGCCCGAGGCGGCCCTTGCGGTCCTGAGAGCGAGTTTCGGCCCGAAACGTGTCCTGGTGTCGGAGGTTCCGGCCGAAACGGGCCCGGCCGAGCCCCCCGACCCCGCGGACGAGCTCCTCGAGCGCTCCCGCGAGCAGCTACTACTCCGAGGCTACAGCCCTCGGACGCGAAGGGTCTACCTGGGACACCTTCGGCGCTTCGTGACCTGGGTGGCCATTCAATCATCGGGCGGCGACGGCATCCCGTCGTCGCGACACGGCAACGCGCGCGGCCGGGAAGATCCGGATACTCGAGGCCCGCTCGATCTCTCGCACCCGGACGCGGAGGCGCTCGTTCAGAGATACTTGCTGGAGCTGATCCAGATCCGCCGGGTCTCGCGAAGCTACCACAGCCAGGTCGTGAGCGCCCTGCGCTTCCTCTTCGAGGCCGTTCTGGGGCGACCCAGGCTGGCTCTGGCCATACCTCGACCGAAGAAGGAGCGGCGCCTGCCCGAGGTCCTGAGCCCCGAGGAAGTCGCCCGGTTGCTGGAGAAGACGCGGAATCCCAAGCACCGGGCGCTGCTGATGCTCCTCTACTCGGCGGGGCTGCGCGTCGGGGAACTGATCCGGCTCAGGCCGGCCGACCTGGAGCTGGACCGCGGCATGATCCGCGTCCGCAGGGGTAAGGGAGCCAAGGATCGGGTAACCCTCCTGGCCGACCGCGCGGTGGCGGCCATCGAGACGTATCGGGCGGCCTACGCGGCGGACGAGTGGCTATTCCCGGGTGCGCGGAAGGGCCGGCACCTCACGAGCCGTTCGGTGCAGCGGGTGGTTGCCCGTGCCGCGCGCGCCGCCGGCATCCGCAAGCGCGTCACGCCACACACGCTCCGTCACAGCTTCGCCACCCATCTGCTCGAGGCAGGCACGAACCTCCGCTTGATCCAAGAGCTGCTCGGGCACGGCAGCGCGCGAACCACGCAGATCTACACTCACGTCGCACGAACCGCTCTGGAATCGATTCGGAGCCCCCTCGACAACCT
>JBDLIA010000109.1 GCA_039715185.1 Gemmatimonadota bacterium | reverse complement strand
CCGGGTTGAATCAGCCATGCGCTGGAAGATCGTTCTGGGACTCGTCGCGGTCGCGCTCACGGCCTCGTTCCTCACGTGCTCGCCGGGCTACGTGCTGCGCGCCGGCTACGAGGAAGCCAAGCTGCTCAGTCGACGCCGTCCGATCGACGAAGTGCGCGCCGACGCCAACATCACCGCCGAGGAGCGGCGCAAGCTGGACCTCGTCGTCCAGGCGCGGACCTTCGCGCGCGAGTCCCTGGGGCTGGACGTGGGCGACAGCTACACCACCTACGCCACGGTGGACAGCGACACGCTGCTGCTCGTCGTCTCCGCCGCGGAAAAGCTGCGCTTCCGGCAGCACACGTGGTGGTTCCCCATCGTGGGGCGCGTGCCCTACAAGGGCTTCTTCCGCTTCCAGGACGCGTTCGATGAGGCCGAGCGGCTGGAGCGCGAGGGTCTGGACACCTACGTCCGCCCGACCGCCGCGTTCAGCACGCTCGGCTGGTTCAACGATCCCCTGCTCTCCACGGTGCTGCGCTCGGCCGACGTCTTCCTGGTGGGCACGGTCATCCACGAGGTGACCCACAACACCATGTACGTGCCCAGCCAGGCCGCCTTCAATGAGAGCTTCGCCAACTTCGTGGGCGACGTGGGCGCGGCCGAGCTCCTGTGCGGGGTCGAGGGCGAGGAGGGCCAGCGCTGCCGGCAGGCGCGCGCCGCCTGGGAGGACAACCTGGTGTTCGGGCGCTTCCTGTCGGGGCTGGTGGCCTCGCTCGACTCGCTCTACGCGCTCGAGGACATGCCCCCCGACGCCAAGCTCGAGGCACGCGAGGAGATCTTCGCCGGAGCCAGGGAGACGTACGAAGCGGAGGTGCAACCATCCCTGCGGCTCCTGAACTTCGCCGGGTTCCTGGAAAGCGGGCTCAACAACGCGGCTCTCATCGGGCGCCGTCTCTACTACCAGCGTCTGGACCTCTTCCAGGACGTGCACGCCGCGCTCGGCGGCGACCTGGCGCGGACGATCGCGCGCGTGGTCGAAGTCGCAGAAGCGAATCCGGAAGACCCGTACGGAGCCGTCGAGGCGCTGCTGGCGGAGGCGGGGTGACCGTGACAGATTGTCACCATGACTGAGAAGCCCCCCGATGGAGCCGCGCTCAGCGCGCTCGAGAGCGACGTCATGGGCGTGCTGTGGGCGAGCGACGAGGCGCTCGACGCGGCCGAAGTGCGCGCGCGCCTGCCGCGCGACCTGACCGACTCCACGGTCCGCACCATCCTGCGCCGCGTGGAGTCGAAGGGCTTCGCACAACACGCGCTGGAGGGCCGCCGCTACCTG
Organism: Gemmatimonadota bacterium; assembly: GCA_039715185.1. Classification (NCBI taxonomy): domain Bacteria; kingdom Pseudomonadati; phylum Gemmatimonadota; species Gemmatimonadota bacterium. Next base: position 8,894 of record JBDLIA010000109.1, on the reverse strand, counting down.
TACAGCGCGCTCCGCAGCGGCCCCGCGGCGGCCGCGCGCATGGTGGGCTCGGCGCTGCGACGCTACTGCCGCGGGTCGCTGGAGGAGCTGCTGGTCGGCATGGTGGAGGAGGGCGTGGCCGACGCCGACGAGCTCAGGGCCATTGCCGCGCGCATCGCCGAGGACTCGTGAGCGGAGCGCTCTGGATAAGCGCGCTGGCGCTCGCGCTCGGCTGGCCCCTGGTGATCGCCGTCGACCGCTTCGCGGGCCGCCGGGACGCGCGCGTGGGGCGCTCCGCCTACGTCGTCTTCCTGCTCGCGGCGCTGGCGTTTCCGTTCACCCGCGGAGTGCTCGCCCCGGGTCCGTTGCTGGAGGCGCCGACGTCGGTGGTGAGGCTGGCGCCTGGACCCTCGGGCGAGGCCGCGGCGCGTCCGCCCGCCCGGACGCGCGCCGCTCCGCTGGCGCTGCCGAGCGCGGTACGCGCGCCGCCCGGCAGCGGACTGGCCCGACGCGGCTACTTGGCGGGCGTCGTGGTGGCGCTGGCGCTGCTCCTGGCGGCGGTCGCGCGCGCGTGGTCCCTGGGCCGCTCGGGCCGCGACGTGACGGAGGAGTTCTGGCGCTCGGCCGCCGGAGGCGGTGGTCTCAGCGCGGCCGCCGACGCCCCGGGCTGGGGCAACCTGACCGCGCGCGAGACCGAGGCCGTGCGCGCGCCCGTGCTCGCCGGGGTCCTGCGGCCGCGCCTGATCATGCCGGCCGACTGGAGGGACGCGCCGCCGGACGCGCTCGGGGACGCCGCGCTGCACGAGCTCGCGCATCTGCGGCGCCGCGATCCGCTGCTGCGGCTGGTCTCGCGGCTGGCCCGCGCCCTGTACTGGTTCCACCCCGCGGTGTGGCACGCGACGCGCGCGCTCGACGCCAGCTCGGAGGCCGCCGCGGACGCCTGGGTGGTGGCCCGGGGGCGGGACCCACGCGGTTACGTTGGCTCGTTGCTCTACTGGTCGCGCCGCCGCTCGACCGGGCCGCTCGCCACCCTCGCGATGGCCCGCGGGCGGCTCACCAGCCGCGTCGACCGGATCCTGGCAGGGCACCCGGCGCGGGTCCGCCCGGGCCTGGCCGCCGGCGGCGCCGCGGCGGCGTTCGTGGCGCTCAGCGCGCTCCTGGGGGGCACCGACCACCGGCTCCACCTTACGGACGCGGCGGCGACGCCGCGCGTGGCCGACTGGGACGCGGACGTGGGGAGCGTGCTGATCGGCTGGGCCGACGGCACGCAGGTGCACCCCGCTTCCGGCGTCGGAGCTCCGGTGGAGCTGTCGCCGGGCGGTTCGCTCGAGATCGTCGTGCGAACGCCGGCCGGGGTGGACCGCTGGCACATGCGTCGCGCGGGCACCGCGCCCACCTCCATCGAATGGGTGACCCCACGCCGCCGCGCCCAGCTCGCGGCGGGCGCCCCCGTGCTGCACTCGGTTTTCACCGACATGCTGCGCCGCACGCCGGTCGGCATCGAGCACAAGCTCGCCGAGGCCGGCTCTCCGGCCACGGTAAAGGGCGTCCTCGCCGATTTTCGCGACCAGGGCGTGCTGCTCCAATTCGCGCGTCGCTTCCTGGCCGACGACGCCGTGGACGCGCCGACGACGAGCGCGTTCCTGTACGACGTGGGGGACCGCATCCAGGCGCGCGAACAGTTCGCCGCGCTCCTCGAAGACGTGCCCGCGCGGCTCAGGAGCGAGCCGGAAGTGCGCGAGCAGGTGCTCTCGTCGCTGGACTGCTTCGGCTCCGTGGAGATCGCCGGCCGCGTCTATCGCACGCTGAGCGGCTGGGAGTGGACGCCCGCCGAGCTGGACACGCTGCGAACCTGGGCCGCCAGCCACAGCCTGACCGCCTCCTCCTGACGGGGCAGTTCCCCCTCCCCCTTCTCCGTCGCATTATCTTTGCCGATTCATCCGGCCCCGGACCACGCCGGGCCGGCGGGGCGGCGCCCCGAGACAATCGACCGTCAGCGCATTCTGGACATGAGCGAGCGAGCCGGATACGACCCGATCGCGATCGAGGAGAAGTGGCAGGAGATCTGGGCGGAACGGGGCACCAACCTGTTCTCCGACGCCGATCTCCGGGACGCCGAGCGCCCCTTCTTCACGCTCATGATGTACCCCTATCCGTCCGCGGAGGGGCTGCACGTAGGCAACATGTACGCGTTTACCGGGGCGGACATCTTCGGACGCTACAAGCGCCTGCGCGGCTACGACGTGTTCGAGCCCATCGGCTTCGACGCCTTCGGCATCCACTCGGAGAACTACGCCCTGAAGGTGGACATCCACCCCATGGAGCTGATCCCGCGCAACGTCGCCAACTTCACGCGGCAGCTGAAGCGCATCGGCGGGATGTTCGACTGGAACCACACCGTGGATACGACCGACCCGGCGTACTACAAGTGGACCCAGTGGATCTTCCTGAAGCTCTACGAGGCGGGTCTGGCGGAGAAGAAGGAGGCGCCGGTCAACTGGTGCCCCTCGTGCATGACCGTGCTCGCCAACGAGCAGGTCATCGCGGGCGCGTGCGAGCGCTGCGGCACGCCGGTCGAGCAGCGCTTCATCGCGCAGTGGTTCTTCCGCATCACCGACTACACCGAGCGCCTGCTGGACAACCTGTCCTGGATCGACTGGTCGGAGTCGACCAAGAAGTCCCAGGAGAACTGGATCGGCAAGAGCGAGGGCGCCCTGATCCGCTTCCCGATTGCGCGGGCGCGCGTTTCCGAGGACCGACACGAGCCGGCCACGGTGCACGCGGACGCTCCGCTCATCGAGGTGTTCACGACCCGGCCCGACACGATCTTCGGGGCCAGCTACATGGTGTTCGCGCCGGAGCATCCGCTGGTCGACGAGATCACGACGGACGAGCACCGCGACGCCGTCGCCGACTATCGCCGCCAGGTCGCAGCTACGGATCTGGTCAGCCGCAAGAAGACCGAGAAGGAAAAGACCGGCGTGTTCACCGGGGCGTACGCGGTGAACCCGGCGACGTCCGAGGAGATCCCGATCTGGATCGCCGACTACGTGTTGATGGAGTACGGCACCGGCGCGGTCATGGCGGTGCCCGGCCACGACGAGCGCGACTTCGAGTTCGCGAGCGCGTTCGGGCTGCCCATCCCGCGCGTGGTCGCCGACGAGGGCCAGGACGCCTCCACGCCGCTCGGGCAGGTCTTCCCGGGGCACGGCACGCTGGTCAACTCGGGCGACTTCGACGGCATGGACTCGCGCGAGGCGATCGGGGCGATCACGGAGTGGCTGGCCGAGCGGAACGTGGCGGAGGCGCGCGTCAACTACCGCCTGCACGACTGGTGCATCTCCCGGCAGCGCTACTGGGGTCCGCCCATCCCCATCATCTACTGCGACGAGTGCGGGACGCTGCCGGTGCCCGAGTCCGACCTGCCGGTGGAGCTGCCGCACGTGGACGACTACAAGCCCGACGAGAGCGGCGTCAGCCCGCTGGCGCGGGTGGAGTCCTGGTACCGAGTGCCGTGCCCGAAGTGCGGGGCGGAGGCGCGCCGGGAGACCGACGTCAGCGACACCTTCCTGGACAGCGCGTGGTACTTCCTGCGCTACCCGTCGGCGCACCGCGACGACGTCCCCTTCGACGCCGACCTGACCCGCAAGTGGCTGCCCGTCGACACCTACATAGGCGGCGAGGAGCACGCCGTCCTGCACCTGCTCTACAGCCGCTTCGTGACCATGGCGCTGAAGGACCTGGGGTACCTGGACTTCGAAGAGCCCTACCACGTCTTTCGCAAGCACGGCCTGATCATCAAGGACGGCGCGAAGATGTCCAAGACCAAGGGCAACGTGGTGGTCCCCGACGAGTACATCGCCAAGTGGGGCGCGGACGCCATCCGCACCTACCTGATGTTCCTGGGCCCGTACCAGGAGGGCGGGGACTTCCGCGACCAGGGGCTGCAGGGGCCCTACGGCTTCCTGAGCAGGCTGTGGGACACGATCACCGGGGAGCTGGCCGCTGGGCCCGCCGCGCCCGAGGTCGAGCGGCGCCTGCACGCCACCATCCGCAAGGTGACCGAGGACATCGCCAGCCTGCACTACAACACCGCCATCGCGGCGATGATGGAGTACCTGAACGCGGTGCGCGCCGGCAACCGGAAGGTCGCGCGCGCGGAGGTGGCCGCGCTCGTCCCGCTGATCGCGCCGTTCGCGCCGCACCTGGCCGAGGAGGCGTGGCAGGCCCTGGGCTACGAGAGCAGCGTGTTCGACACCGACGGCGCCGAGGTCGAGTTCGACACGGTCGATGACGGCGTATGGCCCGCCTTCGACGCGGCCCGGGCGGTGGACGACGCGGTGGAGTTCGTGGTGCAGGTGAACGGCAAGGTGCGGGCGCGCCTGGAGCTGCCCCGCGGGGTGGACCAGGAGGCGGCCCTGGCCGCCGCTCTGGCGGACGAAAACGTGGGCCGCTGGACGGGCGACGGAGAGATGCGAAAGGTCATCTTCGTGCCCGACAAACTGCTGAACCTGGTGGTCGCGTAGGCGGTGGACGCATTCCCGTTGACCATTGGTCGTCGATCGATCGTCCTGCTAGCGGCGACGCACTGGCTGGTCCTGCTGGGCTGCGACGCAGCGGGAGGCGACACCGGCAGCGAGGATGAGCGGGTTCTAGCGCCACCCGGGGCCGCCGTCGACGTGACCCTGAATCCCTATATTGGCCGGCTGGTGACCGTCGAAGTCATGGTCCAATCGGACACCGCGCGACTGATTCTGGACACCGGCGGCGGCAATACCCTGATCAGTCCCGAGCTCGCTGAACGAATCGGCTGCTCCCCGACGGGGCGCAGCGTGGGTTTTCGGATGTCCGGCGAGCGAGTCGACTTCGCGTTCTGTAACTCGGTGACACTGCATATCGAAGGTGTCCCCTTCGAACACCCACGGATCGCGGTGTGGGACATAGAGGCGGTACTTCCGGAAGACGCGCCTCGGGTGGACGGCGTTCTCTCTCTCCAATCGTTCGCAACCCGCCCGATCACGCTGCGGCTCGCCGAGCGCCTCCTCACCCTTGAGACGCCCGCATCTCTGGCCACTCGTGTCGGTGAGCTGAGACCCGTTGTTAGTCGATTCGCCAGCGGCCAGGACGGAGACGCGCTCACCGTCTTCGTGAAAGGCACTGCCCCCGACACCGCATGGTACCTCCTGGATAGCGGCAACCTCGACTTGGTACAGGCCTCGCCTCAACTGGCCGAATCGGCGCCCCAGGAAGCCGAGACCCGGGAGGACACGCTCGTTCTCGAGGGGCTCGTGGGACAGCCAGCATCGTTCCGCGCGCGCGACATCATCTTCGCGAAAGCCCAGTAACCCAGGGGAAACCGCTCGGAGATTCGGTCGCCTGACCTAGAGCGGCTGGACCGAGAGCGCCGTGGCGAGTAGCGCGTTCGCCGTCGCCGGGTCCTTGGCGAACCCGCCCAGCGACAGGTGGTCCGGTCCGATGAGTCCGTCGCCCAGCTCGGGCCACCAGGCAGCAACCCTCAGCTCGCCGAAGTCTCGAAAGAGGCCCAACTGCGCGGTGCGCCCCCCGATGGTTGTCTCGCACTCGGCGATGATCATGCGACCCTCGACGGAGGCGCCGACGAAGCCCGAGGAATAGGGCCCGAAGTCGTACGTGATGTGGCCGCTCGAGGACACGAAGAGCGCCGTCTCCGAGTCGATGGGCTGGACGACGACCTGGGTGAATCCCTCCGGCAAGCGGAACCGAAAGGCCGAGCCTCGGACCTCCTCCCACTCCGGCGAAGCCATCTGGTCGGGGACCGGACACCCTTCCTCCGCCAGGCGCGTGAGCAGGCTGGGGACCTCGGAACGGGCGGTGGGCTCGGGGCTGCAGGCGGCGAGGCCGAGGACGAGCGCTACGACGACGGCGGATGCACGGAACACGGTCACTCCTCCAGGGTTGTTTTTCGGGGTCTCTGCTGTCTCGACGACGCCCGGGATGGGCGTTTTTCTGTCGCGCGGCGAGGGGCTTTTCGGGCACGTCGGATTGCTTGACACTCCTCCGGGCCAGGTTTATTCTTTTCGGCCTGACTTGTCGCGGGGTGGAGCAGTCTGGTAGCTCGCCGGGCTCATAACCCGGAGGTCGCGGGTTCGAATCCCGCCCCCGCTATTTTCACGAGCCCCGGTTCCTCTGGATCGGGGCTCGCGCGCCTGGAAACGGGACTCCGCGCGGCAGAGACGGTCCGGACGGCCCGCCCGAGCGCAGCAGCTTCGGCGGGCTGTTCTACGAGGCCAGCGGCCAGGTAGCTCAGTTGGTAGAGCACGCGACTGAAAATCGCGGTGTCGGCGGTTCAATTCCGTCCCTGGCCACTTGATTGACAGGCTCGTTAGGTCCGTAGCTCAACTGGTAGAGCACCGGTCTCCAAAACCGGGGGTTGGGGGTTCGAGTCCCTCCGGACCTGTCGGATAGCGGTCGCCGAGGTTCGGGGGCCGAGAGGGGTCGGCCCCCATCGTCTAACGGCTAGGACACCAGGCTTTCAATCTGGTAGCAGGGGTTCGATTCCCCTTGGGGGCGCTGTACTGAAGGGGCGGTCCATGCGGGAAGCGGATCGCCACAGAGCGCGGGCATAGCTCAGTTGGTAGAGCGTCTGCTTGCCATGCAGAAGGTCGCCGGTTCGAGTCCGGTTGCCCGCTCTGGAACAAACGCCCGCAGCGTCGGTAGACGCGCGGCGTTGCAGGGGGCTGTAGCTCAGTTTGGTTAGAGTGCCGGTCTGTCACACCGGAGGTCGCGGGTTCAAGTCCCGTCAGCCCCGTAGCAACCACTGTTTGACAACACGGGTCAGGTGATCGACGCCCGGCGGAGCGCCGGAACGGGCTCCACGCCGGGGGCGATTGATTGGGGCTGTAGCTCAGTTGGGAGAGCGCCTGAATGGCATTCAGGAGGTCAGGGGTTCGACTCCCCTCAGCTCCATCGTGTGGGCCGTCGCCGATGGCGCCCGGCGGCTCCGTTGGTGGGAGGCTCGGATGGCGGAATTGGTAGACGCGCAGGATTCAGGATCCTGTGGGGGCAACCTCGTGAGGGTTCGAATCCCTCTCCGAGCATGCATGGCAGTTCGGTGGACGACGCCCACGTGCTGAAACTGGTAGACAGGCTGGTTTGAGGGACCAGTGCCGGAAACGGCGTACAGGTTCGAGTCCTGTCGTGGGCACTTTTCGCCTTCGTCTCGTGACGCATCTCGGCGTTGCTGCTCGTCGCCGCTTCCTGCGGCGTACTTGAGTACGCCTCGGTCGCGGCTCCTCGCGCGCCTTGACCTGCGTCACGATACTCGGCGAAAAGCTCGGGGAGTGGGGAGAGCGGCGGCGCTTCGCGCGCCTTCGGCGGAAAGTGGAGTCGCTGGGGAAAGCCTGGGTCTAGCGACAGCGGGTTCGCTGGAAACGGAGAACAATTTGCGCCCGTAGCTCAATTGGACAGAGTGCCTGACTACGGATCAGGAGGTTGGGGGTTCGACTCCCTCCGGGCGCATGAACACTCGGCGGAGCGGTCCGCCGGATGGGCCGCGCGGCGCGTAGGCCACGGGCCAGGCAACGGCCGAGACGGATCGGTGGGGTACCGAAGCGGCCAAACGGGGCAGACTGTAAATCTGCTGGCTCAGGCCTACGAAGGTTCGAATCCTTCCCCCACCACCAGGGCGCGTAGCTCAGTTGGTTAGAGCGCTACGTTGACATCGTAGAGGCCAGAGGTTCGAGTCCTCTCGCGCCCACTGGCTGGTGACCCGCGACCAGCAGGCGGGTATGGGAATCAGAATTGGGGCTGTAGCTCAGCTGGGAGAGCGCCTGGATCGCACCCAGGAGGCCAGGGGTTCGAGTCCCCTCAGCTCCACTGCAGGGCAGGACTGGACTGCCACCTTAGCTCAGTGGTAGAGCACGTCATTCGTAATGACGGGGTCGTCGGTTCAAATCCGACAGGTGGCTCTCGGTGGCGGCCGCCGCTGTGGCGAATGGCCGACTCCGCGGGCGTAGCTCAGTTGGTAGAGCATCAGCTTCCCAAGCTGAGGGTCGCCGGTTCGAGCCCGGTCGCCCGCTTGAAGCGGAAGGACTCGCGCCGAAGGCGCGGTCCTAGTGGCCCCGCCAGACATGGCGGCAGTGCCGAAGGACTCGTGCCGCAGGCACGGTCCGCCGGCGGCCCCGCGATGCAGGTCCCCTGCCCGGCGGAAGGGGCATCGCGCCGCAAGGCGCGGCCCCGCTGCCGCGGCAGTTGCAGGATTTTGAACAAGGATTTTGGCGCAGGTCAAGGAGCGCGAGGAGGGGCCGACCGAGGCGTACTACTGTACGCCGCAGGGAGCCCCGACGAGCAGCGACGCCGAGATGCGCCAAAAGCCGCAGTTCAAATGCCCCTTGGTGTAACTGGCAACACGCCTGATTCTGGATCAGGAGAGTCCTGGTTCGATCCCAGGAGGGGCAACTGTTCCGTTCCCGTGGAACGGGCAACTGACCGTTCCCACGGGGACGTCCGACTCGGGCGTTCCCGTGAGGAATGGGAGATTGGGACGTTTCCGCGGAAACGTTTGTGCGCGTAACGGCCCGAGCGGGCCCGACGCGCGGGAGGGGAGGCTTCTGCCGACCCTTGGAGAGGTGGCCGAGTGGCTTAAGGCGGCGCCCTGCTAAGGCGTTTGGGCGAAAGCTCTCGAGGGTTCGAATCCCTCCCTCTCCGCTGACGCGCCGAAGCGTTGGCGCGATGCCCGCTCCGCGGGACCTGGTGTGCCGGCGCGGAAGTCCCGTGTGCACCGAGGCGCGGGATGCAGCGCGCGCCGAATGCCTACGGGACTTCTGCAACGGTACACCAGGGACGGGTGTCCGAGCGGCTTAAGGAGCACGATTGGAAATCGTGTGGGGTTAACAGCCCTCGTGGGTTCGAATCCCACCCCGTCCGTTCGCCGCTCT
>JBDLIA010000108.1 GCA_039715185.1 Gemmatimonadota bacterium | reverse complement strand
CTCGTGCTCGAGCGCGCGGTACAGCACGTCGTGCACCAGCGTGCTCTTCCCCGAGCCGCTCACGCCCGTGACGACCGTCAGCGCCCCCAGCGGGATGTCGACGTCCACCCCGCGCAGGTTGTGCAGCTCCGCGCCGCGCACCGAGAGCCGCGGTCCGTCCACGCGCCTGCGCTGCGCGGGGACCTCTATGGGGGCTCGGCCGGACAGGTAGCGCCCGGTGACGGTGTCGGCCCGCGCGAGCTTGGCGCGGCTGCCCTGGAAGACGATCTCGCCGCCCTTCTCGCCGCTCCCCGGGCCCAGCTCCACGACCTCGTCCGCCACGTCCAGCGCGGCCGGGTCGTGCTCGACGACCAGGACCGTGTTGCCCCGGTCGCGCAGCCGCGCCAGGAGGCCAAGCAGGCCGGCGGTGTCCCTCGGGTGGAGCCCGATGGTGGGTTCGTCCAGCACGTAGAGCGTGTCGACCAGCCGGGCGCCGAGAGAGTTGGCGAGCGAGATTCGCTGGGCCTCCCCGCCCGACAGCGTGCGCGTCTGGCGATCCAGCGACAGGTAGCCCAGGCCCACGTCGGCCAGGAAGCGCAGCCGGCTCTCCAGCTCGCGCAGCACCGGCGCCGCCACCGCGCCGGCCTGGCCCGCCAGCCCGAGGGTCGTCAACCAGTCGGCGAGCTCGGCCACCGACAGCGCCGCGGCGGCGGCGACGGTGAGGCCACCGACGCGGATGTTCAGCGCCTCCGGGCGCAGCCGCGCGCCGGCGCAGTCGGGGCACGCGCTGGGCCGCTGATACTGCCGCAGGAAGACGCGGATGTACTGCTTGTAGCGCTTCCTTTCCCGGGAGCGGAGGAAGGGAATCATGCCCTTGAATCCGGTCCCGTCCTTGAGCCGCCCGGGGCGGCCGTGCAGCACGGTCTCGCGGAACTCCTCCGGCAGGTCGCGCCAAGGGACCGCCGCGGACACGCCCTCGGCGCGCGCGAACTCCTGCAGCGCCGCGCGCTCGCGGTGGTAGCGCGGCTTCTCCCAGGGGTCGACCGCGCCGTCGGCCAGCGACCTGCCCGGGTCCGGCACGATCAGGTCGGGGTCGTACTCGAGCGTGGCGCCGAAGCCGGTGCAGCGGGGGCAGGAGCCGTAGGGGTTGTTGAAGCTGAAGAGGCGCGGGGTCGGGTCCAGGAAGGCCGCGTCGGGGTGGTCGGGACAGCGGAACCGCTCCGTGAAGCGCGACTCGGCGTGGCCAGGCAGGTGCGCCCCCTCGGCGCCCCCGCCGCCGCGGACCAGCACCACGGCCTCCCCTTCCCCCTCCATCAGCGCGGTGCCGAAGGAGTCCGCGAGGCGCTCCCTGACGTCCTCGCCGACGGCGAGCCGGTCTACGACGACGAGCACGGACTCGGCGGCGCCCAGGTCGAGCCCGAACGCGTCGGCGTCCGCCGCTTCGGCGGGGTCCAGGTCTCGCACCTCGTGACCCGCCACCACGCGCACGAATCCCAGCGCGCGCAGGTTCTCCACTATCTCCCCGTGCGACACCCGGTCGCTGCGCGCGAGCGGGAAGGTCAGCAGAAAGCGCTCGCCCTTCGGCAGCGCGAGCACGTCGTCGGTCGCCGACTGCACCGTGTCGGGGCGCACGATGCGGTCGCAGACGGGGCAGTGCGTGGTCCCGGCGCGCGCCCACAACAGGCGCATGTAGTCGTAGACCTCGGTAGCCGTACCCACGGTGGACCGGCTGCTCTTGGTGGGGTTCTTCTGCTCGATGGCGACCGCGGGGCTGATGCCTTCCACCGCGTCGACCGCCGGCTTCTCCATGCGCTCCAGGAACTGCTTGGCGTAGGTGGAGAGCGACTCGACGTAGCGGCGCTGGCCCTCGGCGTAGATGGTGTCGAACGCCAGAGAGGACTTGCCCGAGCCGGAGGGCCCGGTCAGCACGATCAGCGCCCGCCGCGGCAACTCGAGGTCGATGCCCTTGAGGTTGTGCTGGCGGGCGTTGCGGACGATGATGCGATCCTTCACGCTCCGAACGTGGCCGCACGTCCGGGGACCGGCAAGACGGGGAGGCGGGGAAGATGAGACGGGTAGTTGGCTGGTCGATGCTCGCGGCGCCTCTGGCGCTCCTCTCCTGTCAGGCCGGTGCGCCGGCATCCGCCCGTGCGTCGGGGCTACGCGTGGAGCGCGTCGCCACGCTCGAGTATCCGCCGTCCGCGCTCGCCGAAGGGGCTCCGGCTCCGCTGGCCGCCGCCGACGACGGCGGCCGCGTGTACCTGCTGGCGGGGGCGCCCCCAAGGCTCCTCGTCTTCGACTCGGCAGGCGCGTCGACCGTCGAGCCGCGCGGCGCCGGCGTGTCCTTCCAGCTACCCACCCATTTCACGGCGGAGGCAGACGGCACGCTGGGCGTATTCGACCGTGGCCAGCGCGGGCTCGTGGTGCTCCGGCACGGAGGCGCCCAGCACCGGGTAGCGCTGCCGCAACCGCCGCAGGGCGAACGCGTGGCGCTCGACGGGCTCGGCGCGGTGGCGGTCTTCGGCGACCTCGACACCGAAGCCGGGACAGTCCTCTACCGACTGGCCATGGTGACCGGACCGCGCGAGCGCGTGCTGGGGCGGCTCGAGCGGCCCCTGCCCTCCGTCGTCGAGTACGACGGCTGCGGCGTGTCTCACATCAGGTCGCGCCTGTTCGAGCGCCAGATCGTGTGGGACGAGCGGGACGGGCTCGTCGCGGCGGCGTTCGGGCCGGAATACGCCATCGAGCTGTTCCGCGGCGGGCAGCCGGCTGACACGCTGAGGCGGGACGTCCCCGCGCGGCCCGTTTCCACGGCGATGGCCGCGCGCGAAGTGGGCGAGGACGTGCGCTTCCAGGCCGGCCCCTCGACCTGCAGCGCCACCAAGGAGGCCGTGGCCGCGGAGCGCGGCTGGGCCGAGACCGTGCCGCACGTCACCGATGTGCGGATCTCGCCGGCCGGTGAGGTCTGGGTGCAACGGGGAGCCGCGCGTGGGGAGGTGCCGGCGGTAGAGGTGTTCGCCGCGGACGGCGGCTTCCTGGGCGGCCTCCCCGCGGGCACGCCGTTCCCCGGCGCTTTCACCGGCCCCGACAGCTATGTCGCGCGCGACGAGCAGGGGCTGGCCCGCTACCGCATCCGACGCTAGGCGCGCGATCCGAGCCGGGCGCGCGCCTAGGCCCGGGCTTCCTCCAGCAGGCCGGCCACCTCGTGCGCCACGGCGCGGATCTCCGAGCGCGTGTTGTAGTAGTGCGGCGACATGCGCAGCGCGGTGCGCGCGCCCTTGCGGTCCAGGTCGATGACCGCCGAGGAGCGGACCACCTCGCTGGTGTTGATCCCCTCCTCGCGCAGCGCGAGCACGACGTCGAAGGCGTCCAGATCGCCCACCCGAGCGGTCACGATGGCGCACAGCTCCGGCCCCCGGTCCAGCACCTCCACGCCGTCCACGTCGGCCAGGAGCGCGCGCAGCTCCGCGGCCAGCCCCCACGCGCGCTCGCGGATGTCCTCCAGGCCGACGTCCAGCGCGTAGTCGGCGGCGGCGCCGAGGCCGAGCGACAGCGCGTGCGCATACTCCCAGTTCTCGAAGCGGCGGGCGCCCGGGGCGAGCGCGAAGTCGTCCGGGTCGGTCCAGGTGGCGCCGCGCATGTCAGGCAGCAGCGGCGCGGCGCCGCCGTCGAGCGCGGCGTCGGAGATGTACATGAACCCCGTGCCGCGCGGCCCGCGCAGGAACTTCCTGCCGCTCGCCACCAGGTACTCGCAGCCGAGCGCGTCGACGTCCACGCTCATCTGCCCCACCGCCTGGCACGCGTCGACCAGGTAGGGCACGCCCCGGGCACGGCATATCTTCCCGACCGCCGCGGCCGGCTGCACCAGCCCGGAGCTCGTGGGCACCCAGGTCAGGGACACCAGCACCGGCGACTCCCGGTCCACCGCCTCGGCCAGCGCCGTCGGGTCCACGCCGCCGCCCGGCAGGTCCGGAGCACGCACGACGTTCACCCCCCGCCGCCGGGCCAGCGACAGGTACATGATCTGGTTGGACGCGTAATCGTCCTGGGTGGTGACGATCGCGTCGGCGGGGCCCGGGTCGATCGCCGACAGCGCCAGCGCAGTGGCCGCGGTCGCGTTCTCCACGAGCGCCACGTTTTCACGCCGGGCGCCGATGAGGCTCGCGACGCTGTCGTACACGCCCTCGATCCCGTCCCGATTGGCCGCCGCAGCCTCGTAGCCGCCGACGGTGTCCTCCAGGTCCAGGTGCTCGTCCACGGCCTGCCGGACCGGCCTGGGCACGAGCGCCGCTCCGGCGTTGTTCAGATGTATCCGTCCGCGCGCGGCCGCGGGGGTGTCCGCCCGGAGCCGCGCCAGCATCGCGTCGTCGATCATCCAGCACGTTAGGGAGGCGGCGGGGCGGCGCAATGGCGGCGAGGCGTTAGCTTCGTTCGATGAACACCGACTTCACCCCCAGACCGTTCCGCGCGCCACGCTGGCTGCGCGGCGCGCACGCGCAGACCCTCGCGGGGAAGTTCCTGCGCGGCGACCCCGGGGTGCCGCTGTCCCGCGAGCGGTTGACGCTGCCCGACGGCGACTTCGTCGACCTGGACCTGGGACCAGAGCCGAACGGCGTCTCGGGGGCCGGGTCGATGGCGATCGTGCTGCACGGGCTGGAAGGTTCGGCCCAACGCGCATACATGCTGCAGACTTACGCGGAGCTGCTCGCGCACGGCGTCCGCCCCATCGGCCTCAACTTCCGCTCGTGCAGCGGCGAGCCCAACCGCGCCGCGCGGCTCTACCACTCGGGGGAGACGACCGATCTGGCCGCGGTGGTGGAGCACCTGCGCGACGCATTCCCAGGCCGGCCGATCGCCGGGATCGGTTTCTCGCTGGGCGGCAACGTCCTGCTCAAGTACCTGGGAGAGCGTGGCGCGGAGGCCGGGCTCACGGCGGCGGCGGCCGTCTCGGTCCCCTACGATCTGGCGGCCGGGGCCGACGCGCTCGAAAAGGGGCTGATGGGCATCGTGTACAACACCTACTTCCTGCGCATGCTGCGGGACAAGGTGCGCGCAAAGGAAGCCGTGCTGGCGCCCCGCCTCGACGTGCCGACGACGCTGAGGGCGCGGACGCTACGGCAGTTCGACGAGGCGGCCACCGCACCGCTGCACGGCTTCCGTGACGCGGCCGACTACTACGCGCTCTCCAGCAGCGGCCCCTTCCTGGATCGCGTCTCCGTCCCCACGCTGCTCCTGCACTCCTACGACGACCCGTTCCTGCCGGCGGGCAGCGTGCCGGTGCAGGCGGCCGAGGCCAACCCCTGGATCGTGCCGGCGTTCGCCGGGACCGGCGGGCACGTCGGCTTCATCCACGGCACGCCGCGGCGGCCCAGGTTCTGGGCGGAGGAGGAGGCGGCGCGGTTCGTGGGGCAGGTGGTCGCCTTGACCCCTTCCCGACTCCGCTACTAGCTTCCCCGCCATGACACGCATGAGCGCTGCGCACCGGCATCATCACCATCACGGCTCCAGGGCCGCGTCGGCGAGGTGCATCAGGTAGCGTAGCGCACGAAACCTTGCAGGGAGCGGCCCGTTCGAAAGAGCGGGCTTTTTTGTTGCCCATGATCAAGATCGCACTGCCCAACAAGGGCCGCCTGGCGGACGGCTCGCGGGAGCTGCTCGAGCGCGCGGGCCTGTCGTTCGAGGCGCGCGGCGAGCGCGCTCTCCAGGCCGCGCTGGGGGGGGACTTCCTGGCGCTGTTCGTGCGCGCCGCGGACATCCCGGAGTTCGTCGCGGACGGCGCCGCGGACGTCGGCATCACGGGCCTGGACCGGGTCATCGAGGCCGACCGGGACGTGGCGCGCGTGCTGGACCTGGACTTCGGGCGCTGCCGGCTGGCGGTGGCGGTGCGCGACGAGGCCGGCTCGAGGACCATCGAGGATCTACCCGACGGCTTCAGGGTCGCCACCAGCTATCCGCGCACCGCCGAACGGTTCTTCGAGGAGACCGGCCGTCGGGTCGAGTTGGTACCCGTCTCCGGCGCAGCCGAGATCGCGCCCCACCTGGGCGTGGCCGACGCCATCGTGGACCTCGTCTCGACCGGCTCCACGCTGCGCGTCAACGGCCTGCGCGAGATCGGCACGATCCTGGAGTCGAGCGCGGTCCTGGTCGCCCGGCAGGGGCTGCGAGACGACCCCGCGGCGGCGCGCGCCCTGGCCGACCTGTCCGCGGCCCTGGAGAGCGTGCTGCGCGCCCGCGGCAAGCGCTACCTGATGGCCAACGTGCCGCGCGACGCGCTGGAGGCGGTCAAGCGCATCCTGCCCGGCATCTCCGGGCCGACCATCGTGGACGTGCTGGACGGCGGCGCGCACGTCGCCGCCCACGCGGTGGTGGACGCGCACGAGATCTACCGCGTCATCGCCGACCTCAAGGCGATCGGCGCCGAGGGCATCCTGGTCACCAAGATCGAGAGGCTGATGCCATGAGAACGCCCGGCGCCGACGCGAGCCTCGCCGGCGACGCGCGGCCCGAGCTCGCCGCCGAGGGCCGGCTGGCCGAGCTGGCCCCGGACGCGCGGCGCGCGCTCCTGCGGCGAGGCCGCGCCGGCGACCCGGACGTGGCGGCGCGCGTGGCGGAGATCATCGCGGCCGTGCGCTCGGGCGGGGACGCCGCGCTGCGCGCGCTCGCCGAGCGGTTCGACGGCGTGACGCTGGACGCGCTGGAGGTGCCGGGGCGGGCGATGGCGCGGGCGCGGGACGGCCTGGATCGCGACGTCCGCGCGGCGCTCGAGCTGGCCGCCGGGCGCATCGAGACCTTCCACCGCGCCCTGGTGCCGGCTCCGCTGACGGTCGACGCCGGGCCCGGCGTCACCCTGGGCCGCCGCTTCGAGCCGCTGGAGCGCGCGGGCGCCTACGCCCCGGGCGGCCGCGCCGCGTACGCCAGCAGCGTGCTCATGTGCGCGCTGCCGGCGCGCGCCGCCGGCGTCGGCGAGGTCGTGCTGTGCTCGCCGCCTGGCGCGGACGGCCGCCCCTCGCCGGAGGTGCTGGCGGCCGCGGCGATAGCGCGCGTGGACCGGGTCTTCGCTCTGGGCGGCGCCGGCGCGGTCGCGGCGCTGGCGCTCGGCACCGACACCGTACCCGCCGCCGACTGCGTGGTGGGGCCGGGCAACGCGTACGTCGCCGAGGCCAAGCGGCAGGTCGCCGGGCTGGTGGTCACCGACGCGCCCGCCGGTCCCTCGGAGATCCTGGTGATCGCGGACGGCTCGGCGGACCCGGCGTCGGTCGCGGCGGAGCTGCTCGCGCAGGCCGAGCACGACCCCGACGCGGCGGCGCTGCTGGTGTCCACCGACGACGCGCTCGCGGCGGCGGTACGCGCCGAGCTGGGCCGGCTCGTCGCCGAACAACCGCGCGGCGACGTCGTGCGCGAGTCGCTGGCCGGCGGCGGCGCGGTCCTGCTCGCCGACTCGCTCGACGAGGCGCTGTCGTTCGCCTCCGCGTACGCGCCCGAGCACCTGTCGCTGATGATTCGCGAGCCGCGCGCCGCGCTGGAACGCGTGCGCAACGCGGGCACCGTGTTCCTGGGCGCGGCCTCCTCCGTGGTCTTCGGCGACTACGTGTCCGGCGCCAACCACACGCTGCCCACGGGGGGGCTCGCCCGCTCGATGGGCGGCCTGTCCACCGGCACCTTCCTGCGCGGCTGCACCTGGCAGGAGCTGTCGCCGGCGGGCGCCGCCGGACTGGCCGACGCCGCGGCGACGCTGGCGGAAGCCGAGGGGCTACCCGGCCACGCCGCCGCGGCACGGCTGCGGGCCGGCGAGCGCGGCGCGGAGGCCATCGGACGCGTCGCCGAGCTCGCCCGGGCGCGCGCGCCCGGGCGCGCCGCCTACCGCGAGTTGTCGGCGTACGACCCGGGCCGCGAGCCGGTCGCGCTGGACCTGAGTGACAACACCAGCCGCTTCGGCTCGGCGCCGGCGGCCGCGCGCGCCTTCGCCGGGCTGGGCGCGGACGTCACCTCGCGCTATCCGGCCGTGTACGCGGACTCCTTGCGCATCGCGCTCGCGGCCTACCACGGCGTGGAGCCCGAAAACGTCACCACGGGGTGCGGCTCGGACGACGTGCTGGACTCGGCGCTGCGAGCCTTCTGCGACCCGGGCGCGACCCTCGTCTATCCGGATCCGACCTTCGGCATGGTGCCCGTCTTGGCGCGCATGAACGCGCTGCGCGCGGTCGGCGTGCCCTCGCCCGTGGCCGACCCCGACGTGGACCGGCTGCTGGCCGCCGCGCCCGCCGCCGTCTACCTGTGCCGTCCCAACAACCCCACCGGGCTGTCGATGGCGGCCGCCGCGGTGCGCCGCGCGGACGCCGAGGCGCGCGGCGCGGTGCTGCTGGACGAGGCGTACGCGGACTTCGCGGGCGAGGACCTCACGGCGTGGGCGGCCGCGTCCGAGAGGACGGTATCGCTCAGGACCTTCAGCAAGGCGTGGGGGCTCGCCGGCGGGCGCGTCGGCTACGCGATCGGGCCGGCCGCCGCGATCGCCGAGATCGAGAAGTCACGCGGGCCCTACAAGGTGTCCGCGCCGGCCGAGGCGGCAGCGCTCGCCGCGCTGGCCGAGGACGACGGCTGGCGCGCGGAAGCGGTGGCCCGGGCGATCGAGGCGCGCGCCGCGCTTTCCGCCGCGCTCGTTGACCTGGGCTTCGACGCGCTGGCCAGCCGCGCCAACTTCGTGCTCGCGCCGGTCGCGGACGCGCCGGCCGCCAAGACCGCGCTCTACGCGCGCGGCGTAGGAGTGCGCGCTTTCGCCGGGCTCCCGGGCGTCGGCGACGCCATCCGCGTGACGGTGGGCCCGCCGGAGGCCATGGACACCGCCACCCGCGCCATCGAGGCGGCGCTGGCCGCCGGCGAGCTGACGCCCGCCCCGCCGGAGGCCAGCCCGTGAAGGCGGTCCTGTTCGACTACGGCGCCGGCAACCTCCACTCGCTGGAAAAGGCGCTGCGGCGCGAGGGCGCGGACACACGCGTGACCACGGACGCCGCCGACCTGCTCGCCGGCGACGCGGTGGTGCTCCCCGGCGTGGGCGCGTTCGACGCCGCCGCGGAGCGCCTCGCGCCCGCGCGGACAGAACTGCGCGAGGCGCTGTTTGCCGGCCACCCGTGCCTGGGCATCTGCCTGGGCCTGCAGCTCCTGCTGGACTCCAGCGAGGAGGGCGCCGCGCCCGGCATCGGCGTGATCCCCGGCGCGGTCCGGCGGATCCGGGCGCGCCGGATCCCGCAGATGGGCTGGAACACCGTGGACGTGCGCGCCCGCGACCCGCTCTTCGACGGCCTGGAGCGGCCGTGCATGTACTTCGCCAACAGCTTCGCCGCCCAGCCCGCGGACCCGGACACGCTGATCGCCGACTGCGACTACCTGGGCGTGACCCTCGCCGCCGCGGCGCGCGTGGCCAACTCCTGGGGCGTCCAGTTCCACCCCGAGAAGAGCGGAGTCGAGGGCCTTAGGCTGCTGCGCAACTTCGTCGACCTGGCGGGGTCGCCGTGATCGCGCTGCCCGCGCTGGACCTGAGCGGCGGCTCCGCCGTGCAGTGGGTGGGCGGCTCGCCCGCGCACGAGCGCGTGCGGCTGCCGTCGCCCCCCGACGTGGCCGCCGGGTTTCGCGACCTGGGCTTCGCGTGGCTGCACGTCGTCGACCTGGACGCGGCGCTGGGGCGGGGCGACCCCGCGAACCCCATCGCCGGCGTGCTCGGCGGCACTACGGCTCGCACCCAGGTCGGCGGCGGCGTGCGCGACCAGGCGCGCGCCGAGGCGCTGTTCGCGCGCGGCGCCGAGCGCGTCGTCGTGGGCACCCGCGCGGTCCGCGACCCGGCCTGGCTGGAGCGTCTGGCGGGTGGCCGGCCCGGCCGCGTGGTGGTCGCCGCCGACGTGCGCGGCGAGCGCGTCACCGCGGCGGGCTGGACCGAGGACGCCGGCGTCGACCTGGCGCCGTTCGTTGAGAGCCTGGCGGGGCTGCCACTGGCGGCCGTGCTCGTCACCGACGTTGACCGCGAGGGCGCCATGGGCGGCGTGGACGCGGACCGCTTCGGCCGACTGGCGACGCGCTGCCCGCACCCGCTCATCGCGGCGGGCGGCATCCGCGCCCTGGAAGACATACGCGCGCTCGCGGCCGCGGGCACGGCGGGCGTGGTGATCGGCATGGCGCTCTACACGGGCGCCATCGACGCGCGGGCCCTGGCCCGAGAGTTCGGCCGCGACGACGGCGGCCTGGGACCACCACTGGCACC
>JBDLIA010000107.1 GCA_039715185.1 Gemmatimonadota bacterium | reverse complement strand
CTCCCCGATACGCAGCGGTATCGCGTCGTCGCGCTGCCTTGCATCCGACCCCGTGGCGCTCCCAACGCGGCTCGCTACCCTCTTTCAGCGACCTGCTAGCAAGAGTGGAGAGTGACTCGTGACCGATAGAAGCTGGACGCCCGCTCCGCAGCCGGAAGGCCGCGGCACCGCGGTCGGCGCTTACACGCCCGCCGTGCGGGTGGGCTCGCTGTTGTTCACCTCGGGTCAGGTGCCGCTGAATCCGGAAACCGGGCTGGTAGAGACGGACGCTCCGTTCGCCGACCAGGTGCGACGCACCCTGGCGAACGTCCGGCGTGTGCTGGAGGCCGCCGGGGCCGACCTGAGCGACGTGGCGTCCGTAACCGTCTACCTGGCCGACATAGGCGACTGGGCGGAGTTCAACGAGGTCTATCAGGAGGTGTTCTCGCCGCCCTATCCGGCCCGCGCCGTGGTGGGCGCCGCGCTGGGTGGCTTCAAGGTAGAGATCACGGCGATCGCGGCGCTGCCTCCCGCGGCCGCCCAGGAAGCGGACCGTTCGTGACAGGGCCGCTGCGCACCGTGGCGGTGCGGGTTCACGAGCCCGGCGGACCGGACGCGCTGGTGGTGGAAGGGCTCGAGGTTCCGGCGCCCGGGCCGGGTCAGATTCGCCTCGTCCACGAAGCGATCGGTTTGAATTTCATCGACACTTATCATCGGACGGGCCTCTACCCGCTCGCGCTGCCCGCGATCATCGGCTCGGAGGGAGCGGGCGTGGTGGACGCGGTGGGCGAGGGGGTGACTGATCTGGCCGTCGGCGATCCGGTGGCGTACGGCCAGTCCCTGGGCGCGTACGCGGGCGCACGCCTGATCGGCGCGGAGCGCGTCGTCGGCCTTCCGGACCACGTTTCGGCCGAGCTCGCCGCCGCCGCCATGCTGAAGGGACTTACCGCGTGGTACCTGGTCCGGCGCACCCACCAGGTGGCTCCTGGCCAGACGGTGCTGGTGCACGCGGCCGCGGGCGGAGTCGGGTCTCTGCTGTGCCAGTGGGCCAGCGCGTTGGGCGCCCGGGTCCTGGGTACGGCGGGGTCCGCCGAGAAGGCCGCCCGAGCCCGTGGCGCGGGCTGCGACGAAGTGATCCTGTACCGGCATGAAGACGTCGCCGGGGCCGTCATGGAGCACACCGGCGGACGAGGCGTGGACGTGGTCTATGACGGGGTGGGCGCGGCCACCTTCGAGGCCTCTCTGGCCAGCCTGGCGCCGTTCGGCCTGATGGCGTCCTTCGGGAACTCCTCAGGACCTGTCCCCCCCATCCGACTGCTTTCCCTGAAGGACAGGGGCCTCTACCTCACCCGGCCGACACTCGGGTCACATATCGGCACCCGCGAGGGGCTGGAGCGAGGCGCCAGCGAGCTCTTTACCGCGCTCGCAGACGGCACGCTCAGCGTCACCATCGGACGGCGGTTCCGGCTGGAAGAGGCGGCCGCAGCGCACAGGGCTCTGGAGGCGCGCGAGACCGTTGGTTCCACGCTTCTCATGCCCTGACCGCGCACAGCGGTCCCGCACGCCGGCGCCACGCCCACGAAGAAACGGCCGCCCCGGGGAACCCGGAGCGGCCGTTTCGTTCACCGCGTGTAGACGCGTCCGTCAGACGGGCACGACGTTCTCGGCCGCGGGGCCCTTCTGCCCCTGAACGACGTCGAACTCCACGCGCGAGCCCTCGTCCAGCGTCCTGAAGCCTTCCGTCTTGATGGCGCTGTGGTGCACGAAGCAGTCCTTGCTTCCGTCCTCCGGCGTGATGAAGCCGAAGCCCTTTTCAGCGTTGAACCACTTCACGGTTCCGGTCGTGCGCATGATACCTGCCTTTGGCTGTCTCGGTGTTCTCGGGGGCCGGTATCTCCGTACCTCTCGATGTGCACCAGGCTCCGCGGCGAAAACAAGAAAGACCCGGGCGGAAGGGCCCAGGTCCTTTCGTTACTGGCCCCGGCTAGCCGTGCCGGAGGATCGCCGCGCACCAAGGATGCGAAAACGAAGGGGTTCGTGCAATGGTTTTCGTGGCGCCCATTGTGGGCCCACCCAAGCAGAGGGAGGACCCCACCAACACAGGCCGGGTGGGGTCCCCGCCTCCGACCTACTCCACTCGCGTTCCCGTCCCGAACTCCGCGCCGTTGCCGCCGCGCAGAACCACCGCCGAAGCCTTCTCGCCGCGCACCTCGAACTCGAATGCCACGCCCGTTTCGACGCTGAAGAATTCCCCGTCACGATACAGGCCGGGGCTGAACCGGTGGCTGCCCGCCGGAACCATGTCGAACTCCGGCTCGTCCTCCGGGTGAATGCCGAACGGTAGCCGGCCACGCAGTTTGCCGTTCATCTCGAACACCTCCATCACGCCGTCCGGCCATCCCATGCCGGGGGCAATGGAGATCTCGTAGGAGCCGACGTAGGTGGCCCTCTCCTCGGCGGTCATTTCGGGCACCGTGGGAGGTACCGAGATGTCCATCAAGATCGACGTGGTCCCCCACTGCAGGCGGAGCTGCATCGCGTCCCCCCGGACCACGGGGAAGCTCCACGTGAGCATCTCCACGTGCTCGCCGGTCTCGGGCACGGCCGACACCGCCACCACCCCAGCCGCGGAATCCGGCTTCACGAAGTGGAAGATCTCCGGATCGTCGTTCAGGATGATCGACCAGCTCTCCTCCCGCGGGATGGCCCACACCGTGTACTTGCCGGCCGGAATCTCCGCCCCGTTCATCCGGATGTCGTTGTCAACCTCGAACGTCGTCGCCCAGTTGGCGCCGGGGGTCCACACGCCGCCCCACGGAACGAGCGCCCCGAAGAGGTCCCGGCCCCGCGCCGACGGACGGGAATACTCGACGGTGACGGTGGTGCCGTCCGCGGTCTGCGCGACCACGCCGTGTTCGCTCGCCCTGATCTGGGCCGCGCCTTCCGGCGCCAGCGCTCCCTGCAGGGCGACGGCGACTCCCAGCGCGACCAGCGTTCGCTTCCACATACGCTCTCCACTGGCTGCCGGACGGTTCGGGGTCGGCGCGTTCGGCTTCGCCCGGCGGTGTGCATCCGGCTTCGTGAACTCTCTGTGGGTCGGGGTCGGTCGTCGGGCTCGCGCCCGACGCCGCCGCGGCAGGAGGATGGTCAAGATTGGACCCCGGATCAATCCTGCTGACGACTACTCCACGTAGCTGACCCGGTAGATCATGTGCGCCTGGTCATCGGAGATCAGCAGCGACCCATCCGGCAGCACCAGGAGGCCCACGGGCCTGCGCGCGTAGTCGAAGTTCATGTTGCGCAGGAAGCCTCCTGCGAAGACCTCGTAGCCGGTCACCGCGCCCGCCCCGTCGATCGTGACGAAGGAGATGCGATCCCCGTGGATCCTGCTCTTCACGCCGAACACGGGCGTCGTCGCCTCGGTGCCGTGCTCGGCGATGAACGCGCCCCCACGGTAGCGCGCCGGGAAGCTCTGCCCCGTGTAGAAGGCTATCCCCAGCGTCGCGGAGTGCGCGGCGAACTCGTGGGCGGGGGCGATCACGCCGGCCGGCGTATCGCCACCTATCAGCGGGTCCGGCAGGCGCCCGTGGATGTAAGGGAAGCCGAAGTGCTGGCCCGCCGCGGTGGCGCGGTTCAACTCGTCGGGCGGGATGTCGTAGGTGTTGGGGTGCTCGAACGGCCAGCTCGGCCCGTTGTCGGTGAACCACAGCTCGCCGGTGCCGGGCCGGAAGTCCATGCCCATGGAGTTGCGCACGCCGTCGGCGAAGATCTCGAGCCCCGAGCCGTCCGGGTTCAAGCGCACGATGGTCGAGTAGATCGGATCATCGTTCAGGTCGTTCGCGGTGTGCTCTCCGACCAGAAAGGACCACCGGGTCCCCACGGCGATATAGAGCCGGCCATCCGGCCCCATCGTCATCTGACGCCAGAAGTGGCCCACGTTCGTCGCGGAATCGGTCTGCGCGCGGGAGGGCAGGCCATCGAAAATCACTCTGGGCAGGGGCGCGTCCAGCGTGTTGTCGATGTCGTCCAGGCGCCATACCCGGTCTTCGTCCACTATCCACAGGGTGCCGTCGGCGTACGCCAGGCCGTTCGGCGAGTTGAACCCGTTGCGGATGTCGCGCCGGAAGTCGGCGCGCCCGTCGCCGTCCGTGTCGCGCAGCGCGTACACGGCGCTGGTCACACCCCTGGTGAAGAAGTAGGTGCCCACGTAGACGGTGCCGTCGTCCCCGAGCTCCATGAAGCGCGGACGCAGCACGTCCTTGGCGAAGATCGTGATCTCGAAACCGGCGGGAAGCTCGATCTCGGACTGGAGCAGCGCCTCGTCAGGGTCGCTGGGCGCGTCGGGCGAGGAGTCCGGGCCGGCCGGCGGAGGGTCGTCCCCGCACCCTATGGCCAGCGCGAGGGCAAGGACGGCGGCGGTGCTGCGGCGCATTTTTCCTCCGGGGACGCGAGTGCTCCGTTTGGAAACCGCGCGCACGCACGATCGGATCCCGGCTCAGCCCGCGGCTGCCGCTCCGCCGACAGCTTCCCCTCCGTCCCGCGCTTCCAGGAGCGCGCGAGCAACCTCGGCGAACCCCCTGCCCCGGTCGGCCGCCGTCACGTAGCGCGGGGGCGCGGGCAGCCGGTGCAGATGGTTGCGCACGTTGGCGACCCCTACGGAATGCGGGAAGTACGCGAACGCCGCGGCGTCGTTGCCGCTGTCCCCGACGAATACCCAGCGCTCGCGTCGGTCCTCGAGATCCAGGCCGAGCGCGTCCCGCGCCGCGCGCACTGCGCCGACCGCCTTGTCCCAATCGCCCGGCACCGCATGGGCGTGCACCGAGGAGACGCTGCTGCGCGCGCCCTCGGTCTCGATCAGCGTAACGAGTCCCTGGATCCGTTCGGGTTGTACCGTGTGGGTTTCGCCCACGTCGAAGGCCAGGTCGCAGCGCCGCGCACGCTGGTCTCCCGCGACCGGTATGTCCGGAAATATCTCCCCGGCGCGCTCCCTGATCCGGCTGAGCAGCTCGACGCTCGCCTCCCGCCGTGCCGGGCCCTGGAAGTATCCCTCGCGCAGCCCTTCGCCTTCGCGCCAGGCCCACCCGGCGCCGTTCTCACCGACGGCCAGCGCCACCGGCCACAGTCGAGCGAAGAGGTCGGTCCAGCCGAGCGGCCGACCGGTCACGCACAGCAGCGTGAGGCCCGCCTCCGCCAGCGCCCACATCGCGCTGAAGGCTTCCGGCTCCAGTCGCCCGGCGCGGGTGACCGTATCGTCCACATCGAAGACGACCCCCTCGATGGAGGGGGCCGCCTCACGGAGTCCATCGAGCGAAGCGAGCATTCACTCAGACGGGCCAAAGCCAGCCGAACATTCCGGCCGTGAGGCCCGCGTAGATGAGGCCGTCCAGGGTGAGGGTCAGGCTCGCGCGCCACTTCCGCGCGAAGAAGATGGAGTCCTGCCAGAGCGCCACCGCGTAGCACAGGAACGCTGCCGTGCCCGCGAACCTGAATGCCGCCAGGTAGTCCGCGCCGGGGGACACGGCCCGGCTCGCGAGGTAGGCGGCGAAAACGCTGACGACCAGGCAGAAGACGAACCACTGGGTGAGGCTCTTGCCCATGTTCTGCTCGCCGCTCGGCACCACCGCCAGGAACCCGACCGGGCCGATCGTGAGCTTGTGCTGGAACTCATCGGTCTTTCTCTCGGCGCCGCTTCGGGCGTGCGGAATGACATAGGAGCCCGGCGTCACCCCGGCGCCCCGCAGACCGGACATGACGTCGTCCTCGGAGTCGAGTCGGTCGAAATCCCCGGCGTGCCAGGGCAAGGCCATGTGGATGACCGAGCTGGCGACGAATACCGCCACCGCGGACAGCACGATGGGAAGCCAGAGTTGGGAGATGGTGACCACGGCAGCCTCCTCGCTGGTCGGAGCCGCGGTCCGCGCCGGCTCG
Organism: Gemmatimonadota bacterium; assembly: GCA_039715185.1. Taxonomy (NCBI): domain Bacteria; kingdom Pseudomonadati; phylum Gemmatimonadota; species Gemmatimonadota bacterium. Next base: position 4,595 of record JBDLIA010000107.1, on the reverse strand, counting down.
GGCGCGGGGCGGCACCGACGTCCGAGTCAAGCTGCCGGCCGGCCGAGCGCCCGCACAAGGGGGGACGGCGAACTATCTGGGGAAGCGCATCACGCTGGCGCCGCGTACGGGTTGAGCGACGCGGCGTCCGCGCCTCGACTCACTCGCCGACGGGCGCAGGGGCCTCGCCATCCGCCACGTCCGGGCTGGGCCCGGTCTCGGGCACCACCCTGTCGAGAAGCGCCCGGCTTCGGGTAGACACGTCCTCGAGTTGCTCCTCGAGGAATCCTATCTCCTGCACCATGTGGCGAAGGCCGTGCGTTTCGTGAACGAGGTCCGGCAACGCGCGCAGCACCCCTGAGGCCTCCTCCTCATCTGCAACGCTGACCCTGATCACCTCCGCCATGGAGCCCTGTACCCGCTCGAGCTGCCCGGTCGTGTTACCCACGACCTGGGCCAGCCTGATCGAGACCGCCCCGGCGCGTCGGGCGAGCACCCGGATATCGAACAGAATGTTGCAGATCCGGTCCAGGAACTCGTTCAGGGAGTAGGCCAGCTCGCCGAACTCGTCGCTCGATCCCACCTCGGCGCGCACCGAGAGGTCGCCGGCTCCGTGGGCCAGGCGACCCATCGCTGACCGGAGCGTGAACAGCGGAGCGAGTAGTAGTCGCAGCAGGTAGAACAGCGCCAGAATGTGCACGACGATCTTGAGCACGTTGACGGCGACTGTCGTCCGCAACTCCGACCACCAGGCCGCTAGCCTGTCACCCAGGTACTGGCGCACCGTCACGGTCCCCAGCACGTCGCCTACGCTCGCCGTCGTGTGACAGCGCAAGCACATGTCATCCGCGCGGATGTCGACGCTGGCCTCGTGATGGCTTCCCGCGGGAAAGTCGGCGCGCACCCCCCTCGGGACGAACTCGAAGTTCTCTCGCACCGCCTCCACCGTCGCGGCCGACGGCTCGATGGCGATGTGCAACCCGGCCGCCTGGAAGTTCCGGTCCAGGATCGGATATACCGAACGGGCGGCCACCGGCCCCCCGGAGTTGATCATGATCGTGCGCACGTCGTTGGCGAGTTGCTCCGCCGCGGCGGTCGTCTCCGGGGCGCCGTCGTTGCGGTAGTCGTAGTAGACCATGGCGAATCTCACCCCGACCTCGATGGCCGCGACCGCGACGAGAAACACCAGGAACGACGTCACCATCTGGACGAAGAAGGAGCGATCGAACCGGCCCAGCGTGGCGGCACGGGCATGCGCCGCTGGATCGGGCGTCAAAGGCTGTTCCGACATGGATGTCGTCTCGGCGTAGTTATTGGGGCTGGTCTGGAGCTGCGTTCGTCGGCCTTGCTAACGCACGGGGGGGTCCGCGTGATCCGGAACCCGGCGCCTCGACCCTTGACTCTATACCTAGGTATAAGGTGTAGACTGAGGGTGAGTTTCCGGCCCACGGTCCCCGTGGGCCGCGACGATCCCTCGCGGGCGGGGATTAACGAATGACGATGATGATCGGAGCGCTGGCCGACGCGGCCGGCGTGAACGTGCAGACGATCCGCTACTACGAGCGCCGGGGCATCCTGGCGAAACCGTCCCGAACGGCGTCCGGATACCGCATATACCAGCGGGCGGCCGCCGACCGCGTGCGCTTCATCAAGCGCGCCCAGGAGCTGGGCTTCTCGCTCGCGGAGGTAGAGTCCCTGCTCGAGCTGAGGGCCGCCAACGCGGCGTCCTGCGACGCCGCCTCTAGCAGCGCGCGGGAGAAGCTGGCGGACGTGGCGTCCAAGATCGACCACCTGGAGCGCCTTCGGCGGGTGCTGAGCGACTTCGTGGAGGCGTGCGAACTGCGCGAGCCCTCCGCCGAGTGCCCGATCCTGGAGGCGCTGGGAGAGGATGCGGACGCATGAGCGTGCGCATCGACCTCGTCTACTTCCAGGGGTGTCCCAACGTGGAGGCTGCCCGCGAGAGCCTGCGCGCCGCGCTCGATTCCGCCGGAATGGGGGCCTCGTGGAGGGAGTGGGACCTGACGTCCCAGCCCGTGCCGGGCGATTTGAGGGGCTTCGCATCGCCCGCGGTCCTCATCGACGGGGTCAGCGTGCGGGGCGATGCGCCGGGACCGGCGGCGCTATCCTGCGCCGCGGAAGGCGCGCCCAAGGCGTCCGAGATCCTGCGGGCGCTGCGGGGCGCGCCGTGACCTTCCAGGCGCAGCGCCCACCCAGGTTTTCGTACGAGGCACCCGGCACCCTGCCCCGGCCAGCCCGCATCGGCCGAAACATCCGGCTCCTGTTCGGGGCCGGCTGCGCTTGGCTGGTCGGCAAACTCGTCTTGGTCGGCTCGGCGGTCGTTTTCGAACGCGGGCTGGCGTTCTTCCCTGGCCTCTGGCCGCTCATCGCGATCGGCGCATACGTGTTTCCCGACGTGCTCAACATCGGTTGGGGAACCGCTGTTCCGCGCCGGAGAGTGATCGGCGGACTCGCGGCCGCGCTGGCCGTCGCCGCCGCGTTCGGGCTGGCGCTCTCCGGTGACGTCTTCGCCCCGCCTCTCGGCGCCGCGGTTCTGGCCTGGCTGCTGTACACGTTCCTCCACCTCGGCGTGTCGTTTCTCTTCGCCGCCGCGATTCGCACCCCGGGGTGCGAGATGCGATCGATTCCGGAGCTGTGGGGTCGCCTCCGCGGCAGTCCGGCGAGAGAGCACTTCTGTCCGGGAATCATGACTCCCATCGACCGCTGGGAGGCAAGGCGAATGGCCGATCGGGCCGGTGCATGAACCTGGAGGTATAGATGTTCGATGCGACCCGCTTGCGGGGGCTCTTCGCCCCTCTCTCCGACACCCTGCCGGATCTGGAGAGCGACGAGCGCTCCCTGGCGCTCGAGCTCTACGCACTGTTGTCGTCGACTGGCAAGCCCGTGTCCGAGGCGAGCCTGGCGCGGGCCACGGGCTTCGAGGAGGCCCGAGTGCGTGACGTGCTCTCCGGCGACGCGCTCGCGTGTCTGATCTATCGGGACGACGACGGCCGGATCGCGGGCTTCGGCGGACTGGCGGTGTTACCCATGGCGCACCGGCTGACGAAGGACGGCACCGAGCTGTACGCGTGGTGCGCGTGGGATGCGCTCTTCCTTCCGACGCTCCTCGGTGGGGACGTCGAGGTGAAGTCTACATGTCCCACGACGGGCGAGTCGATCAGCCTCACGGTCGGCAGCGACGGAGCAAGGGATATCGAACCGGCCGAAGCGGTCATTTCGTTCCTGGTCCCCGAAGCTCCGCTGTACGAGCAGGCCACGATCGAAACCATCACCCGGTTCTGCCACTTCGTGCACTTCTTCCGGTCGCGTGAAGCGGCCGAAAAGTGGACGGCGCACAATCCCGGGACCTTCGTCCTCTCGGTCGATGAGGGTTTCGAGCTGGGTAGGCTGATGACGGAGTCCCGGTTCGGCCTCGACCCGGCCGGGAACCGCCCGGGCGAGGTCCCGAGCCGGGTCTAGGCGAGAACGTGGCGGGACGAGCGACCGAGATAGGGTCGGTGACAGGGGCGGCGGGGGCGGCGATCGGCAGCCTCGCGGCCAGCGTCTGCTGTGTCGGGCCCATCGGCATAAGCCTGCTCGGGGTCCAGGGGGCCATCTTCGCCGCGGGCCTCAGGCCTTACCGGTTCTGGTTGCTGGGTGGCTCGGCGCTGTTCCTCGGAGTGGCCCTGTGGGCCGTATACCGCCCCGTGCGTGCGATCGCCTGTGCCGAATCCTGCCGAACCGAGGCGGGACGCTGGAATCGACGAATCGTTTGGGGCGCGATCGGGCTCTGGCTGTTCGCCGTGGCCCTGCAGTTCGTGGCCGATTTCTTCTGGTATTGAGGGGGTAGGGATGAAGAGCGTCGTTCTAGCGGGCACGATCGCCCTGGCGGCGGTGGCCGCGATCAACCCGGCGAGCAGCGAGTACGATGTGCTCGACGAACACGCGGAGCCGCTCCGCTCTACCTTCAATGCGGATTCGGGGAAGGTCCGCATCGTCGCCCTCGTCGCCCCCACGTGAGGCGGATGTCTTCGGGGGGCCTCCGAAACGCAAAAGAAGGTGCTCGCGCGGATCGACGACCCGCGCCTGAGCGTTCACGTCGTCTGGGTTCCCAGAAACGGCGCCCGCCAACGACACGTGGATCGGGTCCTGGACCTCGTCACCGACGAGCGCGCCCGCCAGTACTGGGACGGGCAGGCCAGCGTGATCGACCAATACGACGACATGCTCGTGCTCACCGGTCCGTGCGCGGGCGTCTTCCTCATCTACCCGGCTCGCGCACGGTGGGATGATGCGACGCCCCCGCGGCCCGCTTACGTCATGGACGCGCACGCTCGGGAATACGATCGGCCCCACCCCCAATGGGACGCGGACGAGTTCGCCGACCTGGTCAGGGCGTACCTGGGGCAGGCACCAGCGCGCTAGCTGAGGCGCGTCCCGGCGCGCGCTGTCCCTCCTGACGGCCCGTTCGTAGATTGGTGGAGCACTTCGATTCGTCGGCCGCCCGCCGATTCCCTCCCGGGATTCGGCCCGCCGCGGGTGGTCAGCGAAGGAAGTTACCGGCGACCAGGAGTCACCATGAACGCCAACGCTCTCCCCCGTTGTGTAGCGCTCCTCGC
>JBDLIA010000106.1 GCA_039715185.1 Gemmatimonadota bacterium | reverse complement strand
GCATGAACGCCGAAGCTAGTCTCCGTGTAGGAACCGGAACACCACCCGCGGGCGCGTCCCTCGGCGCCCGCGCGCACCCCCGGCAGGAGGGACGTCATGCTCGCCTCTCGCACCACCGCCAACGAACGCTTCAAGCGCACCAACAGCTCCCGGACGTGGGGGGGCATCGCCGTAGCCGCGGCGCTCCACTTCGCGGTGATCGCGCTGTGGCCCGCAGCCACTCCCGAGCCGCTCGGAGCGCAGCCAAACCCTGACACGATGTTTGTCGTCCAACCGCCGCTGCCGCCGCTGCCGCCGCCGCCCGAGGATGTGCCCCGTCCGGCGCACCCGGTCATCACCGTGGACGCGATCGATGACATCACGATCTCGCCCAATGTGGGCCCGGACGCCCCGCGCGTCGGTCCTCCTCCTCCCCCTGTCCGTCGAGGGAACGGTGACGATCCCGGAGTCTTCATCCCCCACACGGTGAAGCCGGAACTCGTCAACCAGGAGGCGGTCGAGCGGGAATTGAGGCGGCGCTACCCGTCGCACCTGCGGGACGCGGGGGTGGAGGGGACCACGTTGCTGTGGGTGAAGGTGGGCACCGACGGACGGGTCGCCGAAGCTCGCGTCGAGGAATCGAGCGGCTTGGACGCGTTCGACAGGGTCGCGCTGGAGGTGGCCGACGCCATGGTGTTCAGGCCCGCGCTGAACCTGGACCAGAAAGTGGCCTTGTGGGTCCAGATCCCGATCCAGTTCACGGTGCGATGACGCCGCGCCACAACGCGGCGGCGCTGCTCCTGGGCCTCGCCGCCGCCGCGCTTTCGTTGCCGACGCCGGGCCTCGCCGCCCAATCCTCGGACGGCGAGCCCGCCACGGAGGTGCGGAATCCGCCGCCCCTGCCGGTCGCCGTCACCAACAACGCTGTGGCGAGCCTGGAGATCGCCGGCAGGACTACGCTCTTCTCCTTCCTCGGTCTGGGCGCCTCGCGCACGTGGGACGGCGTCACCCAGCGGGCGTTCGCGGTCGCGCTCGGCGACTCTTCATGGACGGAGCTGCCGCCGGTCCCCGGACCCCGCGGGCGGATCGCGGCCACGGCCGAGGCCGTCGGCGGGGTCGTCGTCCTTTTCGGCGGCTACACGGTCGCGCCAGACGGCTCGGAGAAGTCGGTCCCCAACGTAGACATCTGGGATCCGGCCGAGGGTGGTTGGCGCGCCGCCGCCCCCATGCCCGTGCCGGTCGATGACGCGGTCAGCGGGGTGTGGAGAGACTCGTTGATATACCTGGTCAGCGGCTGGCACGACGGCGACAACGTCTCCCTGGTGCAGGTCTACGACGTGGCACGGGATAGCTGGCAGGAGGCCACGCCCATCGAGGGCGTCCCCGTCTTCGGCCACGCAGGCGGCGTGGCGGGCGACGCGATCGTCTTCATCGACGGAGTGCGCCGCAACGACACTCGACCCCGCTACACGATGGCGCCCCAGGCGTGGCGCGGAGACATAGACCCCGCCGACCCGACCAGCATCACCTGGCGCCCGCTGCCGGAGCACCCCGGGCCCGCGCTGTACCGCGCGGCCTCTGGCGTGTGCGGAGACCGTATCGTGTTCGCCGGCGGCACGGACAATCCGTACAACTACGACGGCATCGGCTACGACGGCCGGCCCGCGGCGCCCCGGGACGCCGTTTTCGCCTACGACGTCGGCGAGGACCGCTGGGTGGACCTGGGCGCCGCCCCGGCGAGCACGATGGACCACCGGGGCCTGCCGGTCGCCGGCGGACACGGGTTCGTGATCGGCGGCATGCGCCTGGCCCAGAGGGTATCCGCCGGGGTCGTCGTCCTGTCGCTACCGGGCTGCGGCTGACGCGCGCGCGATGAAAGCCCAGATGTCGGGGTCGAAGCCGGCCATCTGCCGCGCCTCCGGCTCACTCCAGTACACGTCCCGTACGGCGTCCGCGATGCCCTCATCGCCCCCCGTGAACGCCTCGGTCAGTTCGCGCCAGCGGGCCGCGATCTCCCGGACCTCGGGGTCGTCGAGCGGAAGCTCGGCCTCCATCGCGGCGCGGGCGCGGGCGATCAGCCTCGGCCACTCTTCCTCCGCGGCACGGATGACGTCCTCGCCCAGCTCTTCGCGTCTGGCGGCCAACGTCTGAAGCTGCTCTGCGGTAAAGTGTTTCTCGAACATCGTGGTCATCTCCATCAGCGCGATGAGTTCTTCGGCCGAGACGCCACCTTCGGCGTCGAGCCGTCCGGCCAGCGACCGCACGCGCTCCCGCAGGGCGCGCAGGGAGTCGAGCTGCCGGTCCAGCCTTTCGGCGTGCATCCGCAACACGCGGCCAAGGGTCATTTCGGGTCGATCGAGGGAGTCCGCGATGTCTGCGAGCGGCAACCCCAATGCCCGCAGCGATACGATCCGCTGCAGCCGCCGCACGTCGCCGGGCCCGTAGAGCCGGTAGCCGGCAGGGCTGCGCGAAACCGGCGCGAGCAGCCCGATGTCATCGTAGTGGTGCAGCGTGCGCACCGTCAGACCGGTGCGTAGCGCGAGTTCACCAACCGTGATTTCCATGCGGCCTCCGAGTCTCTTCTCGATCACCTCGATCGCACGCTAAACCCTCACGGTACGTCAGGGTCAAGCCCCACGAGAAAACGGCCCGCCGGAACGCACCGGCGGGCCGCTGTTCGGCCGGGTCTGCCCGAACGCCTACTCGACGGCTGTTCGCGCCCCGAACTTCTGGTCCAGCATGAGCAGCGCGGCGGCGTTGTCGCCCGCCATGCGCAGCTGCGCGACGGCGTCCTCGGCGCTCGCCTCTTCCTCTACCTGCTCGGTGATGAACCACTGCAACGCGACCTGCGTGGCGTGGTCGTGCTTCTCCTTGGCGAGCTCGTAGAGCGCGTCGATCATGCCGGTCACGCTGCGCTCGTGTTCCAGCGCGTGCTCGAAGATCGACAGCGGAGAGCCCCACTCGACGGGTGGTTGCTCGATCGCCTCCAGCGTCACGTGGCCGCCGCGGTCCAGCAGGTAGTCGTACAGGCGCATGCCGTGCCCGAGCTCCTCCTGCGCCTGCAGGCGCATCCAGTGCGCGAACCCGCTGAGGTTGTTCTCCTCGAAGTGCGCGGCCATGGCCAGGTACACGTACCCCGAGTAGAGCTCGTTGCGAATCTGATCGTTGATTGCGTCCCGTACCGCGGCGTCCATGCGTCCTCCTAAGGGGCCAGCGTCAACCTTCCGTCTCGATCCGCTCGCACCCCTGCCTGCGTCGGGTGTCGGCGATGGTGAGGATCTTCCAGCCATCTGCTAGTTGTACGAGCTGGAAGGCGTCCACGCCGCAATGGCTGAAGTCGCCGTCCATGAACACATCGTACTCCGCCCACACCGTAGCGAGCGGGCCGTCGATGCGCACCTCCACGTCGAAAAGCGGCTCGTCGATGACGCGCTCGAAGTTGCCGATCGTGGTGACGAACTCGTCGACCGTCGTGGTTCGGATGACGACGCTGCCGTCCTGCGCGCGGCCGGGTCCGGTCAGCCCGCCGTTCTCGACGAAGGCCGCGCGGATCATGGCCGTGTCCTTGGCGCGCATGCCGTCGAACAGCATGTCCACGGGCGCCATGACGGCCGCCTGCTCCGGCGACAGGTCCGCCTCGGCGCGCGGCACGTGACCCTCCTGGGCGGCGAGCGGGGCCGCGGCGATCAGCAAGGCGACGAACAGCGTAGTGCGAGCCTTCATTCCGGTCTCCTGGGCTGCGGGCTAGAGAGGCTCGACGTCCGCGGCCTCGGGGCCCTTTTGAGTGGTGACGATCGTGAATTGGACGCGGCCGCCCTCCTCCAGCGAGCGAAAGCCGTCGCCGACGATCGCGCTGTAGTGGACGAACACGTCGTCGTCTCCGTCATCGGGGAGTAGGAAACCGTATCCCTTGGAATCGTTGAACCATTTCACGACCCCGCTCACGCGCTGGCCCTGCGCCTCCTCGGCCCGCGCGGCAGGCGCCGCGGGCTCGTCCCGGGGAGCGGCGGTCTCGCCCTTGGTAGCGGCACTCGAACGCGCCGGCCGGCGTTTGTCGCCGTTGGCATCGTCCGCGGCCACTTCTATCCAATGAGCGGCAGGGGCGAGGGCCTGCGATCGTTCTCTGAGGGCGTCGGTGCCGTTGGTCGCGACGAGGATCAACTGCCGACCCGGCGGCACTTCGGCGAGCACTCGCTCGAGCCTTCTCGCGGAGTCCGCGCGACCGAGAATGCGCGCCGCGTCATCGACGACGACCATGCGCACATCGGCCATGACCGGGGCGCCGTTGCGCAGGTGCCGGTTCAGCCTACCAGGCGTGGCCACGACCATGTCGAATCCGGCTCGCAGGTCGCGCAGTTGGGCCTCCTCGTCACCCTCTTCGTGGATCTCCCCGATCCACAGATCGCCGTCGGCGCCGAGCTCGCGGGCCTGCGTCGCCACGCGCGCCGCGTGTCGGCGATCGGTGCACAGGATCAGCGTGCGCAGCCCGTCCGAGTCCGCCTGATCGTCCAGAGCGGCCAACAGGTAGGCGCCGCTGCGCGCCGGATTCGCGGGAGCCACCAGCACGACGTCCTCGCCCGTGGCCAGCGCGGGTAGGGCGCGTCGGTGTGTCTCCGGAGGGGCAGGCCAACCGGCTCTCGACGCGGCTTCCCGCAAGGCAGCGGACCGGACGGTTCCTTCGTATCCGCGGTCCCGGCCACTCGACTCGCGCGACCGCGTGCGGGCCGGCACTCCGCTCTCGCGGGCGGAACGCCCCGAGCGAATCAACAGAATCACGACGACGACGGCGACCGGGATGATCGCCCACCAGTACTCGAGCACGTGTATGCGTTCCTTTGTTGGATAGTCCAGCTTCAGCAGGTGATCATAGCCGGAGCAGGCGGACCGATGCCAACCCGTCTCACTCGGCCGTGCCGTCCACCCGCCAGACTCGGCCGATCGAGGTGAGGACGTACAGCTCGCCGGCGCCGTCGACCCCGAACGAGAGCACCTGGCCGAGCGCGGGGGTGATCCACTCCTTGTAGGACGAGGCGGCGGCGGCGAGGTCGATGCTGCGGATGAAGCCGGAGCAGAAATCGGAGAAGAAATAGTGGCCGCGCAGCGCCGGCACGGCGGCTCCCCTGTAGACGTGGCCGCCGATCACGGAGCAGCCCTCGCCGTGGGCGTATTCCAGAACAGGGAGCGTGAGCCCGGTCGCGTCGCAGGAAGCGGTCGCGAAACACTCGCTGCCCTCCATCACGTTCCAGCCGTAGTTGAGTCCAGCCGCGTCCAGGGACGCCCTGTTGATCTCCTCCAGGCGATCCTGGCCCACGTCGCCGATCCAGATCTCACGCAGGACGGGATCGATCGAAAAGCGCCACGGATTTCGCAGTCCCAGCGCCCAGATTTCCGGACGCGCCGCGCCGCCCGCCGGGAACGGGTTGCCGGACGGGATGGCGTATGGCTCGGTCCCGTCCACGTCGATGCGCAGCATGGCCCCCAGCAGGCTCGCCTCGTCCTGCCCACTGCCTAGCGGGTCGCCGCCGCTGCCGCCGTCGCCCATGCCGATGAACAGGTTGCCGTCGGGGCCGAAGGCGATCATGCCGCCGTTGTGGTTCGAGAACGGCTGGGCCACGTCCAGCACCGCGGACTCGGTGGCGGGATCCGCCACGTCCGCATCGGAGCCGACCTCGAAGCGCGCGATGCGCGAGCCACCGTCCTGCCGCGTGTAGTGCACGTAGAACCTGCCGTTGGCGGCGAACTGCGGGTGGAAGGCCAGGCCGAGCAGGCCGAGCTCGCCGCCGGACCTCACGCGGTCGGTGATGTCCAGGAATGGCTCGGCCACGAGCTGCCCGCCCGAAACTATGCTGATGAGGCCAGACTGCTCGACGATGAAGAGCCGGCCGTCTCCCGGCGGCGCGGTCAGGAGCACTGTGGGGGTTAGGCCCGCCGCCACCGTGGTCAACACCAGGCTCGCATCCTCGACGGGAAGATCGGGGTCCGGTTCCGGGTCCGCGAGCCCGCCATCGCCCCCACACGAGACCAAGAGGACGCACGCGAACGCGCCGCGGCGGACCGCCCGCAAAGGCGACCCGCCGTTCCCGTCGGTGGGTGGAGCCGCGGCTACATGCCGAGCCAGTAGTTGACCTTGATCAGGAAGATGTTGTCGGAGTCCGCGTCGAAGAGCGCGGTCCGATCCCTGGCGAAGTCGAAGTCGCCCACCTCGGCGAACGAGCTCCGGTCCTGGGTCCACACGAAGAAGAGCGTGGATCCGGGCGTGTACTCCCAGCGGAAGACGGCGTTGCCGCGCAGCGAACGGAAGTTGAAATCCGGATCGTCCACGGTAAACTCGGCCGCGGGCCCGCTGCCGTCCGGGTCGATGAGGAATTGCCGCCCGTCGTCGCCCAGGTCCACCGCCTGCACGGTACCGATGTCCTCGCCGAACACGCTCTTGGACAGCCCGCGCGGGGCGTCGAACTCCTTGAAGCGCGAGAAGTCGTTGCTGCTGAACAGCGGCTGCATGAACAGCTCCAGCGACATCGTCGGCGTGAAGGTGACGTTGAGCCGCGTGTTCATCGAGAACGACCGCTGCTTCAGGTCCGCGAACACGTAGCGCGTGCCGAAGAAGTCGGTGGCGGCCGCGTCGTCCACGGCGGTGACGTACTGGGCGGTGGATTCGCCCGTATTGAAGGACGGCCTCAACGACACCACGACGTTCGACACCGGCTTGAGATTCAGGCCCACGCTGAAGTTGTAGTCGCGCGCGCCTTCGTCGTTGCGCCCGTGCGAGAGGTTCGTCGACAGCCAGAACGGCTTGCGCGAGTCCGTGTTCATGTTGAAGGACATGAAGTCCACGCCGGCCCTTCTCAGCACCGGGCCGCCCCGCGTCAGGCGGTCGTCCAGGACCGACGGACGCGTGAGATAGAACCCGCTTAACCACCACCAGAACGGCGTCTGCGTGCCCGCCCAGGCGTGGTACTGCCGGTCCGTCAGGTCGCCGTCGAAGTTGTACTGCTGCTGGGCACCCACGGTGAAGTCCAGCCGCCGGTAGTACTTGGTGGGGGTCGTGAACTGACGGGCCACGTTGCCGTTCATCCACACGAAGTCGGTCCGGGTCAGGAACGCCAGGTCGTTGTTCTCGAAGCCCGGGCTGCGGATGTTGAGCGCGCTTTCCCAGCGCCAGTCACCGGCGTCCTTGGCCACCCGCGTGTACGAGCCGAATCCCCGCATCGATGTCAGCGTCGGGTCGAACCGGTCGCTGAACAGCCCGTTGCCGCCGTGCTGCCGATCGGGGCGCTGGAAGTACCGCGCGCTCGACTCCTGCCGTAGCAGGATGGCGTCTGGTGAACCGGAGATGTTGGTGACCGCGGCGCTCGCCATGAGGCGGTAGGTCCGGTCGCCCCACCACAGCTGGCCGTCCAGACCGAGGCCCTCGGAGTGCGAGTTGAGGATCGTCTTCAGGTCCGGGTCGTCCAGGTCGCGCACCACCGACGTCACGATCCCGCCGATCTGCAAGTCGCCGTCCTTCATGTCCTTCTTGACCCGCCCCGCGAAGTAGTTGCTGAAGGGCTCCACCTGCTTCTCGAAGAATTCGCCGTCGGTGCCGACCACGTCCGCACTTTCCGACGACGTGACCGCGTTCAGGAGCCCGATGGAAAGCCCTCCCGCGGTCCGGCCGGTGACCTTCGCGGCGCTCAGGATCGTGGTGTTGTCGGGCACATCGGCAAACTCGCCCGCGTCGTGCGCGAAGCCGCCGCCCTGCGGAGCGCGGCCGATGCGCCGGGTGAACAGCATGCCCAGCGAGGAGGCGTTCGAGCAGAACATGCAGCTGAACCCGCCGAAGCTGAACAGCCCCCGCCCCGCGATGAAGAACTCGCGCTTCTCCGGGAAGAAGGTCTCGAACGCGCTCAGGTTGACCACCGCCGGGTCGACCTCGGCCTGGCCGAAGTCGGGATTCGCGGTCGCGTTCAGGGTGAGGTTGGAGGTCAGCAGGTACTTGAGATCGACGCCGGCCCTGAAGGCCTGCTCCGAGTCGTCGTCGAACGGGTTGCTCGCGTCCACCTCGCCGCCCCTGAACTCGGCGCTGGATGTGACGTACGGCAGCAGCTCCAGCTTGTTCGTGCCCACCGCGGGCGCCTCGATGCCGTCCAGGTGCCCGTACCGCGAAGGTCCGCCGGACTCGTTCTTCCACCAGAACGACCACATCTGCGACTCGTTCAGACGGTGCACGAAGCGCTCTATCTGGAGCCCCCAGCGCTGATCGCGGCCCTGCGGGAAGCGCAGCTGCGCGAACGGAATCTCGAACTCCGCCGTCCAGCCCAGTGAATCCACGTTCGCGCGCGCCCTCCAGACTGGATCCCAGGAGTCATCGGCGTGGGATCCACCGGGGCCGAAGGCGTCGCCTCGCACACCGGCCGGGTTGATGGACAGCACCGTGCGGCCCAGGTGATCCAGGAACGTGTCGAAGATGATCGTGAGTTGGTCGCTGTCCGGCCAGTTGTCGCGCCGTACCAGCCGCGACACCACTCCTTCCGCGCCCTGGTCGTCGAACATACGAGCGCCGATGTACAGCGTTTCGTCGTCGTACGCGAAGCGGACCTCGGTCCTCTGCGTGGCGGGCACACCCTCGTCCGGTTCGCGCTGGAAAAAGGCGTCCGCGACGGGGGCGCGCGCCCACACAGCCTCGTCCAGGCGGCCATCGAGCGCGATGACGCCGTCCAGGCGGACCGCCCGCGCGAGCGGCGCGAGGCGCTCGTGGTCCGCGTCTGCGGCGGGGGGAGTCACGGCCGCGGTCGCGGCCGAGGTACCGGTGTCGCTATCCGAGATCGGCGATTGCTGCGCATGCGCTGCCGCCGGCGCCCCTAGGGCGAGGCAAATGGCGAGAATCGCGCGCTGCCGCTGTAGGTTCGCTGTCATCGATCGAGCCAGGTCGTGGTGCGAGAATGGTAACACCCTTACGAGTCGGCGGGTCCGAAAGCTTCGATGCCGTACCGGCGTACAGGGTTGGTCATCGCCCCACGGGGATCGCCGGCGCGAACGCCGGTTGAACCACGCTCCTGCGGGGACGGGGGGCGCTTGTCCGGCCCGCGCGCCGACCCCATCCTCGGGCCATGGAACTCATCGCCCACCGGGGCTTGAGCGCCCGCGCCCCGGAGAATACGCTGGCCGCCCTGCGGCTCGCGCTCGATGAGGGAGCCGACGCGCTCGAATGGGACGTCCAGGCCAGCGCCGACGGCGTTCCCATCCTGCTGCACGACGCCACCCTGGATCGGACTACCAGCGGCCTCGGCCCCGCCGACGCTCTTTCCCTGCAGGAACTCCGCTCGCTCGACGCGGGATCCTGGTTCGATGTCTCCTACGCCGCGCAGCCCATACCTTCGCTGGCCGAAGCGCTGGCCCTGGCGCACGGTCGTTGCGGTCGCATCTACCCGGAGCTCAAGGCCGGCATGCACCGCCGGGTGATCGGCCCGGTAGTGGACGAAATCCGCGAGTTCGACTGGGCCGAAGGAGCTACCGTGATCTCGCTCGATTGGGACGCACTGGCCGAAGTCCGCCGGCTGAGCGACCTGCGCATCGGCTACGTGGTGGCAGAACCCGCCGGGTTCGATCGGGCGCTGGAGCTGGCGACGGAGGACGGCAACGCCATCCTGGACCCCGACCGGAGGATCCTGCTCGAGGATCCCGAGCGCGTGGCGCGCGCGCTCCGGCACACGCGCGGTGTGATTACGTGGACCGTGAACGACCCCTGGGAGGGCAGGGTGCTGCTGGACATGGGCGTCGACGGGTTGACCACGGACGACGTGGCGGCGCTGCGCGCCGGACTCGAGGCGTACTGAGTGCGGCGCTCCCTGGGGCTGCTCGTAGTGTTTGTGCTGGCGTGCGATGCTCCGCCGCCCGACGTGCCTCCGCCCGACGTCGGACCGCTGCTTGCGGCCGCCGAGTCGGCCTCGGTGCGACCGGCCCCCGCCGCCTGCGGACCGGTCCACGTGGTCGTGCTAGGCTCTTCCACCGCGGCCGGGACCGGACCGGCGGACGCCGCCAACGCGTGGGTGGAACGCTACCGGCGCCACCTGGAGGAGGCCGGCGCGGGCCATCGGCTGACCAACCTGGCGCGCGGGGGCTACAACACCTACCGGATACTCCCCGTGGGGCTGGGGGGCGACGAGGATCGGCTGCAGCCCGATACGGCGCGAAACATCGACAAGGCGCTGGCTGCCGGCGCCGACGCGATCATCATCAATCTGCCCTCGAACGACGCGAATCTGGGCGTCGAGGTGGCGACCCAACTCGTGAACTACGACACGGTCTCGGCGCGCGCCCGGGCCGCCGGCGTGCCGGTCTGGGTCGCGACGACGCAGCCCCGCGACTTCGACGCCGACAAGCGCGCCAACGCGCTGGCGATGAGGGACTCCACGTTCGCGCGCTTCGGGGAATACGCGATCGACTTCTTCACGGGCCTGGGGCGGCCGGATGGCACGATCTCGGCCGCGTTCGGGATCGGCGACGGCATCCACCTGAACGACGCGGCGCACGCCATCCTGTTCGCGCGTGTGGTCGATGA
>JBDLIA010000105.1 GCA_039715185.1 Gemmatimonadota bacterium | reverse complement strand
GCGACGTGACGTCGCGGCCGAGCAGGGGGTCCTTCTTCGAGATCTCCCGCAGGGCTTCGGCGCGCTCGCGAGCGTCAAGCGAGACCAACTCGTGGAAGTACTTCTCGATCCGGTCCCAGTCATTCAGTCTCAACCGAACACCTCCGGCGGTGAGACGCGGCAGCCCGCCTAGGCGAGCTCCTGGTTCAGCCAGGCGCGGGCCATCTCCCAATCGCGCTTCACCGTCGCGAGCGAAACCCCGAGCGCCTCGCCGACCTCGGGAATGTTCATGCCCGCGAAGAAGCGGCACTCCACCACCCGGGCCGGGCGTGGCTGGTGCGCGGCGAGCTCCTCCAGCTTGGCGTGGAGGTCGAGCAGTTGCGCGGACTCCGCCTCGGTGATGGCGAACGACTCGTCCAGCTCGACCCGGGCGCGGGCGCCGCCCCGCTTCTTCGCGGTGCGATGCACGGCGTGATCGACCAGGATCCTCCGCATCGCCCGCGCGGCCTCGGCGCAGACATGCGCCCTGTTCTGCCACTCCAGCCGGTCCAGCTTGACGAGCTTGAGGTAGGCTTCATGGACGAGTGCGGTGGTGCACAGCGTGTGGTCGGCCCGTTCGCCGTGCAGCTGCCGGTGCGCCATCCGCCGGAGATCGTCGTAGATCTCGGGGACGAAACCGTCGAGAGCCTCACGGTTTCCGGCTACCGCCTCGGCCAGAGCGCGGGCCGCGGCTTCCTGCCGCGACCCGGCATCGTCCCGTCCTGCGCCCGATACTCCTTCGGCACCCATGCCTCCAAGCTAATGGGTGCCCCCGGTGCGCCTCAACGGTATTGGACTCCAGCACAGTTGGCCTGACTCAGGGCGCGTGCACCGCGATCTGAATGCTCTGGCAGGTATTCGAACCGCGCACGCCGAATGCGCCGGCCGGCGGCCCCGCGTAGTCGTTCCATGGAGACGAGACTCCGGCCTCCGGCACACCGGCATCCGAGCAGCCTCCGTCGATGCTCTTGACCATGGACGGAAGGAACGCCGAGTCCACCGGACCGTGGTCGTGGACGACCAGGAAGATGATCGCGTCCTCGGGATTCTCCAGCCCGAAGGCGGGAAGTCCCACGGGCCCGTTGGCCGAGCCCGAGCCGTCGCCCACGGACCTACGACCCGCGAACATGGCGGTGCCCGACCCACCGACCACGCGCCCGGCGGCGAACATCATGTCGGGGCGTGCATCGGCGTTCACGATGTCGTCTCCGCCACAAGGGGCACCTGTAGTGCAGCCCGCTGGATAGTTGAAGACGAGGAACCAAAGCGTGGCGGCGTGGCCCGGGGTGAGGCCGACCGCCTCGAGTTGGTAGTCCACGCCATTGGGGCCCCGCTGAATCGTCGAGGTGCCGCCCGTTGGCGTGAAGTCCGGCAGCGTCAGCACGTCGACGGAAGGCGCGACGGTGAAGCTCACTTCGGTCGGGACTGCGTTGGGCTCGAGCGGGGTGTCGCCCGCCTCGCCGCATGCCGTCAGCGTCAGGATGATGCCGGCGAGGGCCGCCAGGGGAAGGGAGTGGGGATGTTTGCGTGTCATGAGTTACCTCGGGGTGATGGGGTTGGGCTGCACGATCCGTCTGCGCTGCGGAAGAGGACGAGCGATCCCGATCGCCTATGCCTGTCGTAGGTAGAAGCGGAAAAAAAGGAGGGATCGGCTCATTGCGGTGACGGCGAGCCACCGAGCAGTTTCGTCGGCATGACGCTTCAGGGCTGCGCAGCGCTCGCCGAGGCGGCCGGGATGACGTTTCCGCGGAAACGCTATCGGGGTCCGCGTTGATCGCCCCGATCCACTCCGCACGCCTCACCCTCCGCGGCCTCACTCCGAACGATGCCGCGTTCATCCACCGGCTGGTCAACGATCCCGACTGGCTGCGCTATATCGGCGACCGGGGCATCGACACGCTCGAGGACGCCGAGGCGTACATCCGGTCGGGGCCGATGGCAATGTACGAAGCGCATGGCTTCGGTCTGCTGGCCGTCGAGCCGAGAGCCGGGGGCGGGCCCGTCGGCATCTGCGGCCTGCTCCAGCGCGACTGGCTAGACGACGCCGACCTGGGGTTCGCGTTCCTGCCCGAAGCGCGGGGGAGGGGCTACGCGACCGAGTCGGCCGCCGCCGTCATCGCGCACGCCCGCTCGAAGCTCGGCCTGTCCCGGATCGTGGCCATCGTGACCGAGCACAACGCCCTGTCGCGCAGACTCCTGGAGAAGATCGGCTTCGAGCTGGAGGGCACCGTGCAGCCGCCGGAGGCCGAGGGCGGCGTGCGGCCGCCGGAAGACGTGACCGAGGTACTCCTTTACGTCCTGCGCCCGACGCCCGTCCCCTAGTGTACCGTTGCACACTAGGGCCAGGCCCACAGGAGCAGCACCCCGAACGCCAGCGCCCCCGCGAAGGCTCCCCCGACGAGAGTGCGCGTCCGGCCACGGCCCAGGATCGCCACGGCGATGCCCTTGAAGACGAGGTTGGCGAGCCCTCCGATCAGGATCAGCCTCCAGCCGACGTCGACGCCGACGTCTCCCGACCGGACGAGCTGGGCGGTGGAGAGCGTGATGGCGTCCATGTCCGTGAGCCCGGAGAGCGCCGCGACCACGTACATCCCGCCCAGACCGAAGTGCTCCTTCGCCACGGCGACGCCGAGCAGGACCGCCGCGTAGAGGACGCCGAACGCCAACGCCGCCCTGAGTCCCGAGGGCGGCGTGCGCTGGTCCGGGATCTCCCGGAGCACCCGGCGCGCGGACCAGTAGAGCGCCGCCGACATCGCGGTCATCGCGAGCATCATGACCGCGACGGGTGCACCCAGCCCGAGCAGCGCCGACGGCGCCACGACCGCGATCTCGAACAGCACTCGGGCGAACGTCACGGTCGACGCGATCACGACCATGACCGCCGCGGGAACGGCCCACCCGGGGTTCTCCGTGCTGTGCCGCGCGAAGCCGACGGTTGCGGCCGTGCTCGATATCAGACCGCCGATCGCGCCCGCCGCCAGCGTGCCCACGCGGTCTCCCAGGAACCGGTATGCGACGTACCCGGCCAGGCTGATGCCGACGATCAGCACGACCATCAGCCAGATTCTGAACGGGTTGAGGACGCCGTACGGACCGTACGCCCGATCGGGAAGCACCGGGAGGATGACGAGCGCGAGCAGCACCAGGCGGGTGAGGGCGCGGAACTCGTCGTGGCCGATTCTCTCGGCGAGCCGGTGGAGCGGACCCTTCCACTGCAGCAGCAGCATCGCCGCCCCGCCGACGAAAACCGCCAGGGCGATGTGGTCGAGGGCCACGATCACGCCGACTACGAAGGTCACGAGGGCGGCCACCTCCGTCGTGAGTCCGGGATCGACCTCGCCGCCCGCGCGCCGTGTCATGAGCTGACTGGCCACGATGATCAGCGAGAGAGCCAGCAGAGCCGCCACGGTGACCCACACCCCCAGCTCGCCGGCCAGGAACCCACTCAGGAAACCGAACAGGGCTATGAGGGGGAACGTCCTGATCCCCGCCATCTCGCTGCTCGTCCGCTCGCGCTGCAGGCCGATGAGCAGGCCGAGACCCAGCGCGATCGCGAGTTGGGCGAAGAGGCTCAGGGACACTGGTCAGTCCTGGAGCGGGTGAAGATCATTGCTATCCATGGTACCGCGCGACGAGACTCGGTGCATGCACGGGGACACATCGAAGCGCGCTGGGCTCGACGACCCGAGCCGAGGTCGGGCTGCGGCCCTTTGTCATCGCCCATTGCGCGATGTGCAACTAGTTCAAGTTTTGAATGAGTTGCGATGTCCGCTTTTTTCAAAGGACATCGGGCTCGGGGGGAAAGAAGGGATGACGGGGTCTGCGTGAGACTCGTCTTCCTGGGCACCCGGGGCGAAATCGAAGCGCGCACGCGGCGTCACCGCATGCACACGTCGCTGGAGGTCTCCTACCGCGGGCGCCGGGTGATGATCGACGCGGGCGAGGACTGGCGGGGCAAGCTGGGGCCGGTGGCTCCGCGGGCGATAGTGGTCACGCATGGCCACCCGGACCACGCTTTCGGCCTGAAGGACGGCGCCCCTTGCCCGGTCTGGGCCACCGAGGATGGGTGGGAAATCATGAGTGCCTATCCCATTCCCGAGGGCGACCGACGCCTTCTCGCGGCCAGGGAACCGGCGGAGGTCGTGCCCGGAATCACCTTCGAGGCTTTCCCCGTCGAGCACTCCATACGGGCGCCGGCGGTCGGTTACCGGATCTCGGCGGGAGCCGTGACGATCTTCTACGCCCCCGACCTGGTCTTCATAATCGAGCGCGCGGGCGCACTGCGCGGGTGCAGCCTCTACGTCGGCGACGGGGCGACCATGGCGCGCAGCTTCGTGCGCAGGCGCGGGGATCGTCTGATCGGCCACGCTCCAGTCCGTACGCAGCTCGGCTGGTGCCAGAAGGAAGGCGTCCCCAGAGCCATCATCACCCACTGCGGTACCGAGATCGTCGAGGGAGACGAGCGCGTTCTCGGAGCACGCCTCCGCGCATGGGGTCGGGAGAGGGGAGTGGAGGCCGGCTTCGCCTACGACGGCATGGGGCTGACACTACGGGGCTGAGCGACGCTCGACGGATCGCGTCCGGAGCGGTGCTCGTCGCCCACCGACGAGAGGAAATCGATGGCCTCGGACGCCGCCCGGTCGGCTTCCTCCACCGATTCGCCCATCATCATAATGTCGAGACCGGTTCCGGTCTCGGCCGCGGTGGGCGAAAGGAAGATCAGGCCCGTCCCGCGGGCAGGATCGAAGATCAGGTCGGCCGCCGCCTCGCGGACCTGAGCGAGCGTGGCGGTCGATCCCCCCAGCACGTTGCCCGTTGCTACGAAGGGGCGTGTGATCCAGTCGCCGGCCAGGCGATTGGCCAGCGTCATCGGGATCGACGTACCCCCCCAGCGGCCGTTGCACTCGATCCAGTGCAACTCGGCGTTCGCGATGTCGTCGCCGACGAGTATCGAGTCGAAGCTGCAGCGGCCGAAGTATCCCAGCCGCTGGAACAGGAGCCCCAGCAGGGTAGCTTCGTACGCCAGCCACTCCCTGTGGTACCTGGGCATCGCTGTCGGCGAGCAGCCCACGAACTTTCCTGCCTTGGTACCGACGCGCTGGTCGAACACTCCCTCGATGATCGGGTCTCCGTCTCCCTCGAGCGGGATCCAGAGCTGGACGGAAGGCGTGGCCGCGACCGGAGCCTCCCAGACCGAGACCAGGATCGGGAAGGGGTTCTCCCACCCGAGGTGGCGGAGCAGCCGGCGCAACTCCTGCACCACCCCCTGCAGCGTCGGCTGACCCAGGATCAGATCGGAGTCGATGACCAAGTTGCCCATGGCTCCGGACGCGCTGGGAAGCTTGATCCCGACGGAGCCGTTCTCCCTGGCGCACCGGCGCACCCGGTCGGCCAACATCGCCCAACTCCGCGCCGATGTCGTCGGCGGAATAGCTTCTCTTCCGAGCAGTTCGATCACCTGCTCGGAGAACCAGACCTTGTCGTTCACCCGCCGGGACAGCCTAGGAGGCGGCCCGGCCACGTGGACGGCGACCCCCGAGGTCCGGGCGATCAGCTCAGCAAACGCCCAGACGCTCCCCGACGCTTCGTAGGGCGCCACGTTCAGGTGTCCGGCCGACCGCGCCAGCTCGCTCAGCCGGCCGACGGCTCCGTTGTCGGCGCGGCAGCGCAGCGCGAGATGCTTGGATCTACGCGATGACTCGGGCACGAGGATCGTCGGTGCGCCGAGCCCGAGGTCTTCACGGCAGTGGTCCCGGAAGGCCTCGACCGGACGGTGGCTCATCGCGACGACATCCCCATCCCGCGCGAGGAGGAACGCTCGGTGCTCGCGAGCGTAGGCCAGGCCGCTCGAGTAACGCTGCCTCAGGCCGTGGATGTGGAGCGTCGGCCCCGGAGACAGTCCCGCCTCGACGTTCGGGCCGAACACGTCGTTGGCCGAAATGGCCGGATCCGCCGCGACGATCCGATTAGCGAGACGGTCGACGCGCTGACGGTCCGCTGGGCCGATGTCGGGTCGCAGGTGGCCCACGATCGGATGGACGCCCGCCCCCCGCTCGGAGCGACCCGCGTCGGCCGTCATCGTCGGCCTTTCGCTACGCATGCCGATCGATCGCGACGCGGGCCACGCGATCGAGGAACGCGCTACCGAACCAGAGGGCGTCCTCATCGATGTCGAATTTGGGGCTGTGCAGCGGAATGTACGTGTCCTCACCCATGCGGGCCCCGAAGCGCACGTAGCAGGCCGGGATCCGGCGGGACAGGAAGCCGAAATCCTCCGCTCCCATGCTCGGGTAGTCCTGAACCACCACGCGCGCCTCGGGCCCGATGAGGCGCACGGCCTCGAGGGCGATTTCCGCCTCTCTCTCAGCGTTCACGACGGGCGGGTAGCCGCGCCGGATCTCCACGTCGACCGCGGCCCGATGCAGATCCGCTGCCGCACGCGCGAGCCGCGTCAGGCCGAGGTGTATATGGTCGCGAACCTCGGGCAAGGTCGTGCGAATCGTGCCCTCGAGCATCGCGTCTTCGGCGATGACGTTCGGGGCCGTTCCCGCCGATACGCGGCCGATGGTCACGACCGTGGGGTGGACCGGATCGGTCTCGCGGGATACCAGCATCTGGATCGACGAGATGAGCATTCCGGCGATGAGAACCGCGTCGATCGCCTCGTGTGGGCGCGCGCCGTGGCCTCCCTTGCCGGTGACGGTGATACGGAAGGCGTCGGACTGCGCCGTGACGGTGCCGGACGTCACCATGATCTCGCCCACGCGATAGTGGTGGGTCATGTGCCCCGCGAAGATCGCGTCGACGTCATCGAGCGCGCCAGACTCGAGCACGACCTTGGCACCGGCCCCACGCTCCTCGGCCGGCTGGAACACGTATACGACGTTGCCGGGCGGCGGGTTCGCGACGTGCTCGGCGGCGGCCCCAAGTACCATCGCCATGTGAGCGTCGTGGGCGCACGCGTGCATGCGGCCGGGTTTTTTCGACGCGAAGGGCAGGCCGGTCTGCTCTTGGACGGGAAGTCCGTCCATCTCGGCCCGCAAGGCGACGATGGGCGCACCGGGCGGGCCGCCCTTCAGCCGCCCGATCACGGCGGTGCCCTTCCCCCCGTACTCGTAGTCGACGCCGAGGCGATCCAACTCCTCCGTGATGACCCGGGCCGTCTCTACCTCTTCGAACGCGAGTTCCGGATGCTCGTGGATGGTTCGTCTGAGCTCGACGGTTCTCTTGAACGTCGACGAATTGCGGGCGATCGACATTATCAAAACTACCCCTCGCGGGTGGATTCGATTCTGTTTGGAGGCCATAATCGTCCTCATCGCACGGTGCCTCCAGCGGACGGACCCATGATCAAGATCGGACTTCGCGCCACCGGCCTCGTCGCCGGCTGCGCACTGCTCCTGGCGCTTTTTCCTCCGGTAGCACACGCCCTGGCGCAGGACGAAGCAGACGACCGCCCTGCTACGCGCACCCTCGCGGACGTGCTCGCGGCTTCGACCCCGGACGAATGGCGCACGCTCGACCCCGAGAACACGCTCTACATGGAGATCGACGGGGGCCGCGTGGTCATCGAGCTGGCGCCCGCTTTCGCGCCCGCGCACGCGGACAACATCCGGACGCTCGTCCGGGGCGGTCATTTCGACGGCGGCTCGATCATCCGCTCGCAGGATAACTACGTGGTGCAGTGGGCAGTTGCGACCGACAGCGCGGGCCAGCCGTCCATGGGAGAGGCGGCCACCGCCTTGCCGGCCGAGTTCACGGCGCCGATCGGCGATCTTCCGTTCACCCCCATTCCAGACGGCGACATATACGCGCCGGAAGCCGGCTTCACGCACGGCTTCCCGGTCGGGCGCGATCCGGACGCCGGCACCACCTGGCTGGCGCACTGCTACGGAGTCGTGGGCGTAGCCCGCGGCACGGATCCGAACTCCGGAAGCGGCGCGAGCCTCTACGTCGTGACGGGACACGCGCCACGGCACCTCGATCGCAACCTGTCGATGGTGGGACGGGTCGTGGCGGGCATCGACGTGCTGTCGCCGCTGCCGCGGGGCAGCGGGCCTCTAGGGTTCTACCAGGACCCTCAGATTCCCGTGCCTATTCGGGGCGTGCGGGTCGGGACCGACGTGCCGGCGGCGGACCGGCTGTCGCTGGAGGTTCTCCGGACCGATTCCGACTCATTCCAGGGCGTGATAGAGGCGCGCCGCCATCGGGCGGAGGAGTTCTTCGTTCACGCCGTCGACCGGATCGAGCTATGCAACGTGCGGGTGCCGACACGAGACGCGGCGGGCGATTGACCGGGCGCGCCATAGCGGTAGGCGTCGCGGGACAGGGTCAGCTTCTGGCTGAAGAACCGCGGAGCGCGGGTGCGCGTTTTCATTCGCAGCGAGAGCCCGTCCACCTCGGCCCCACCCCTCGAGGTCTTCCTGCTGGAGGAGCGTACCGGCGTCGATGAGTGGCGCCGCTTCGACTACGCGTACGCGATCCCCGAGGGGTACGACAACCTCCGGATCGAGCTGAACGTGCTGACGCCGGGGACCGTGTGGGTGGACGACCTGAGGGTGGAGCCGGCGGGCGGTTCCTCTCCTGGAGCAGAAACGAGCTAGCTGGCGCGATAGACGTTGACCACCGCTTTCCTTTTCGGCGTGACCGTAGCGATCGCGGTCGGCCCCATCGCCCTGCTGATAGTCGGCCTGTCGATGTCCCGCGGAGTATCGGCCGGGCTGCGCGGCGGATTGGGCGCCGGCCTCGCCGACCTTTCCTACGCCGTGGTCGCGTTCTACGGGGGCGCCGCGGTGGCGGATCTCGTGGGCGGCCAGAGCGACGCGATCGGCGTCGCATCTTCCGTGATCTTGGTCGCGCTGGGCCTTTTCATGCTCCGCGCCGCAGTGCGCACGTTCGGCGAGCCCCGCCTTCCCGCCGCGATCGAGGGAAGTCCGCTTGTCGCCACCTACCTGCTCACTCTCTCCAACCCGCTGACGGTCGTGATCTTCGCCGGTTTCGCGGGGACCATCGCGGCCGGGAGCCTGGGAGCCGACCCGCTTGCCCTGGCGCTCAGCTTGTTCGCCGGCAGCCTGCTCGTGCAGGCGTCCCTCGCCCTGGGGGCGGGCGCGCTCGGCTCGGCCCTTCGCGATCCGCGGTACATATCCGTTCTCAACGTGGTGAGCGCCGTCGGCATCATGGCCTTCGGCGTGATTGGCTTCCTGAGGGGCTAGCGCACCCGGGCGACTCGAAGACCGTTGGAGGCGACGGCCAGTTTGACCGACCGACCGCAGCTGCTTCGCGACATCGCGGACTCTGCCGATGCAATGGCGGAGCTCACGCGCGAGCTCGTCGCCATTCCGACAGAGAACCCGCCGGGGGCCCGGTATCCGGCCTGCCTGGATCTGCTCGAGCGACGCATGCGAGAGCTGAGCCTTCCGGTCGAGACGATCCGGCTCGATCAGGATCGCACGGCCTTGCTATGCGGCGTGGGCTCGGGGCCGACGCTCTATCTGCACGGCCACTACGACGTCGTCCCGGCCAGCTTTCCAGACCAGTTCCGGCCGATCACCCAGGGCGGACGAATCATCGGCAGGGGGAGCGCCGACATGAAGGGCGCGATCGCGGCGATGATCCATGCTGTCGCCGCGCTGTCGGGAACGCGGCTCAGCGGCCGAGTCGAGGTCGTCCTCGTGCCGGACGAGGAGACGGGAGGCGAGCACGGCAGCAGGCGCCTGCTGGAGCTGGGCCGCCTCGGTCGCGACGGAGTGGGCGCGATCCTGGGCGAGCCCACGTCGGGGGCGATCTGGAATGCCAACCGCGGCGCCATCACCCTGCGCGTAGAAGTCCGAGGCCGGCCGGCGCACGTGGGGCTGCACTACCAGGGCGTCAACGCCTTCGAACACGCCCTGCCGATCCTGACCGCGCTCGAGCGACTCAAGGCGGAGGTCGAGACTCGCCGCACGGACGCCTCGATCGGTCCGGACGCCGCCCGGAGGTCGATCCTGATGCTGGGCGGAGAGGTCAGTGGTGGACACCAGTTCAACGTGGTCCCGGAACTCTTCGCCTTCACGGTCGAGCGCCGCTTCAATCCCGAGGAGGATCTGAGCAGCGAGCGGGACCGGCTGCTGAGCGTGATCCAGGATGCCAGCCCGCCGGGCAGCGCCGTGTCCGTGTCGATCCTCCAGGAGGGACAATCCAGCGGCACCGCCGTCGATACCAGCTTCTATCGAGCGGCCAAGGCGTCGGTATCGGCTGTGACCGGACGCGAGCCGACCGAAGAGATGTGCCCGGGCCTGCTCGAGTCACGGTTCTATGCCCAGGCGGGGGTTCCCGCCATTGCCTACGGGCCCGGCGATCTGGAGGTCTCCCACGGTCCTGACGAGAGCGTCGTCGTGGAGCGGATCGTGGAATGCGCTCAGGCCTACGCTTTGACCGCCCTGGACCTCTTCTCAACCCCTTCCGTGCCACTGGGATCGTAGCCTAGTGTGCCGGCGCGGAAGTCCCGTGTGCACCGAGGCGCGTGATGCGCCCGCGGGGCAAGGCGGAACGACGCGCCGTAGCCGTCGCTACGGCAAGGA
>JBDLIA010000104.1 GCA_039715185.1 Gemmatimonadota bacterium | reverse complement strand
AGCCCGGCGTACCACGTCCGCCCCGGCCCGGGCTCGAAGAACCTGCCGCCGAAGGCGTTGGGCACGATCGACGCCACGTAGTCCGCGTCCGCCAGGTTCAGCAGCCCCGCCTGCGCCCGCAGCGCGGTCCCTCCCACCCGCCAGGCGGGGCCCTCGGCGCGCACGTCGACCAATACGTAGGCCGGCCAGAACGCGGTGTTGTCATCGTTCGCGGCCGCGCGCGACCGGTACCGCAGCTCGACTTCGGCGAAGCCGGCCGCGCCCGCGATGGAGGCCGCCGCCTCCACGCGGTGGGGCGTAACCCCCGGCAGGCGGTTGCCGCGCAGGTCTTCCCCGTCCAGGGTGAAGTCCCGGAACTCGGCGCGCGTCCACGACCACGCGGCGCGCACCTCGACGCGGTCCCGTACGGTGGCGCCCGCGGCCAGCTCCAGGCCCGCGTGGCGCGCGCGCCCGGCGTTCCGGAAGAACGTGCGCCCGCTCTCCGCCTCGAACGGGATCAGCGCTTCGGAGACGCGCGCGTGGAAGGCCACCACCTCCCAGCGGTAGGTCGCCTCGCGCGCACGCACGCCGGCCTCGATACCCACCGTGCGCTGGGGGGCCAGGTCGGGGTTGAAGCCCCCGCTCCCGTCCGGCTGGTTGGCGAGCTCGCTGGTGGTGGGCGTCTCGAAGGACGTGGACAGATTGGCGAACGCGGCCGCGCCGCTCCCGGGGCGCCACAGCGCGCCGATCGCCGGACTGAACGCGGACATGGTCCGCGCGCCGCTCTCCGGCGCGCCGCCGGACGGCACCAGGCGATCGTCCACCGAGAAGCGCACGGCGTCCCAGCGCGCCGCCGCGGTAACGCTTAGGCGGTCGAAGCCCAGCGCGAGCTGCGCGAGCGGGGCCACCTGCGTCACGCGCTCGTTCTGATCCAGGGTGAGGTCCCCCGCCGCGCCGTCCTCGTTCGTGAAGTTGCGCCGGTCGTCCCACTGCGAGGCCAGGTCCACGCCCACCGCCCACCCGACTGGCCCACCCACCCGGCGGTGGCGCACGCGCGCGCCGCTCGCCACCCGGGACAGATCCACGACGGCGACGGGGATCGGGTTGTCCACGTCACGCCCGAGCAGCCACGCCGCGGCGTCCCACTCGGCGCCCGCGCCCGGGCCGGTCCAGCGCGCGCCGACCTGGGCCTGACGTGCCTCCTCGCCCGTGCCTTGGTCCACGTTGCGGGAGAACGCCGCGCCGGGATCGGCCAACCTGAGCGAGTCCGACAGCGAGCCGGGGTTGAGCGCGTCGTAGTCGACGCCGTGCACGGCCACCCGCAGGCGGCCCTCCCCCACCGGCGCCTCGACGTGCGCCGACGCCCACGTCTTGTCGGCGTCCGCGTGGTCGCGGAAGCCGTCGGTGCGGCGCCGCGCCAGGCGACCGGACACGAGCGCCCCCCCCACGCGCCGGGCGGCCTCCGCCTCCAGCCGCAGGAAGCCGTCGGCGCCCCCCAGCACGCGCGCGCTCAGCCCCTCCTTCGCGGGCGCGGTGGCTATGATCAGCGCGCCTCCGCCCGCGTTGCCGACCAGCGTCGAGGCGGGTCCGCGCACCGCTTCCAGCCAGCGTACCGCGTTGGGATCGAGATGGCTCAGGGCGGTCTGCCCGTCCGGCATGGTCGCGGGGACTCCGTCCACGACGACGGCGAGGCCGCGCACGCCGAACTGCGAGCGGGCGCCGAAACCGCGTACGGCGATGCGCTCGTCGAGCGCGTCGTTGTGTCGATTGTCGACCTGCACGCCCGGTATCCGCTCCAGCACGCCCCCCAGCCCAACGCCGGCCCGGGCGCGCGTGGCCCGGATGCCGTCCACGAAGGACGCGGCCACCGGCGCCGCGGCCAACGACAGCGGCAGCGGGAAGGCCGACACCACGAGCGGTCTCAGGGGGATGACGGTGTCTGAAGGCGCCGCGCTGTCCGGCTGTTGCGCCGCCGCGAGGCCGGGCGCGGCCGCGGCGACCAGCACGGCCGCGGTTATCGTGAAGCGCGCGCGGCGGTCCCTCAACGTTCGGAGCGCACCAGCCGGCTCAGCGAGTGGAGGCGTCCGCCCGGGCCCGCGACCACCACTCGCCGGCCCACGAGCGCGCGCGCGGCGCCCGACACGCCCTCTTCATCCAGCCGCTCGTCCAGCTCGGCCGGCCGCACCGAGCCCGTCTCCTCCACCGCGGTCCAGACCGCGTGCTCGAGCGCCGATGCGTATCCCAGCAGCCGCGGCCCCAGGCCGGCGACCTCGGCCACCAGCGCCATGCCCTGTCGGATCAGCACGGTGTCGAGGGTCTCGCGATGGTGCAGGGCCACGCCGCGCGCCATGAAGTAGGCGGGCGCGGGAGGATTCGCGGCGCAGTAGCGACGCACGAGCTTGGCGACGGTCTCGTCGGCACAGGAGTAGTCCAGGACGACCACCTCGGTGAAGTCCAGGACCGACACGCACGGGCCGGCGCTCTCGCGGATCCGGCTCTCGATCCCCAGGCGCAGGGCCTGCCCGGTTGGCCTCGTGACGAGGTGCGAGTAGAGCGTGGCCACCGAGCGCCGTACCTGGTCGCTGAGGTCGACGTGAAACGGGGTCACCAGCGGAGCCTGATCCAGCCGCTGCTGGGGCCTCACGACGAGGACTCCCGCGCCGGCAGGACGATGGAGATCTGGGCGCCCGGGAAGTACGGCAGGCCCTCCTCGAGGGGGGGCGTGTCCGCCCAGTCAGGGACGTCGGAGATGCGCGCGGTGCCGCTGCGAATGGACACGCGCCCATCGACCTTTCCGACCAGCCGGCGGATCTGCTGCAGGCCCTGCCCGCGGCCGGGGTCGCGGAAGCGCGTGACCCCGTGGATGAACGCGGCCTCCAGCGCGGCCGCGTCGCCCCAGCGCCCCGCGTAGGCCGCCGCGTGCTCGCCCTCCAGCGAGCCCCGAAACCCCACCCCCAGATCCATCACCGCGATCATCACCACCTTCCGCCCCAGCCTCTTCCGCCAGTGATACGTCTGGGTCGCCACCCACCCGGGCGCCTCGGCGTGCTCGATGATGTTCTGGCAGACCTCGCTGAAGATCGTGCCGAACTGCATCGCCAGCTCCGGCGGATAGGCGAGCTGTTTGATCAGGATCGCCCCGGAGCGCTCGTAGACGCGGTCCACGACCCGGTGCACGTCGCCGTGATCGGAGACCGCCGTGATCTCGAGCAGCACGTCGGACTTCGTATCCTCGCCCCGTCCTACCTCTCCGTGCAACTCGAAGACATCGGTGGCGTGCCGGAAGAAGCCCATGCGGCGCAGGTAGCTGGTGACCTCCGGCGACGCCGGCGGGCGCAGGCGTACCCTCCGTCCGGCGGCGCGCGCCGCGTGACCGAATGCCAGAACGCTCAGCGCTCCGTACGGGTCCACCCAGCGCACCCCGGCTGCATCGATCAGAAAAGGCGGCCCGCCATCGCCCGCGCCGCCGTCCTCGGAGAGAGGCGCGACGAGCGGGTCGAACGCGGCCTCGTCGAGATTGGCCGGGAGCGCGATGATCCTCACGTGTGGATCCTCCCCATCAGGTGTCTGTGCAGGCCGCTCGCGCCGTGGTGCTCGACGTTGCGGGCCGCCGCCTCGTGGGCCCGCCCGATCGCGCTCTCCACCGGCTCCCCGCCCAGCAACGCCGCGAAGCAGGTCGCGCCCCACACGTCCCCGCACCCGGTGGGGTCACCGGGCCTGGCCGCCTCCGCTAAGGGCACGCGCGCGCTCTCGGCCCTCCCGGCCGCCCCCAATGGGCGCGCCGGCTGAAGGCCTCCGCGCCGCCACGAGGACGGCCCTGCCCCGTACAGCGGAGAGCGCACGTAGGCGGCGCCCCGCTCCCCGAGGGTAACGAGCAGGAGGCGCAGGTCCACCCCGACCGTCTCGGCCGCGAGCGCCCACGGGTCCCCCCAGCGGCCCGCCAGGGTCTGCAACTCGGCCTCGTTCATCTGCACGACGTCGAACGCCGTCAGCCACTCTCTCCAGGCGGCCAACGAACGCGGCCTGCGCCTCCCCTCGGGGCCCAGGTCCAGCAGCAACGAGTGCAGATCCGCGTACAGCGGGCCCGCGCACGCCTGCCTCAGGCGGAGCGCCCCGGCCAGCGTCAGCTCCCACCCGGCGATGAAGTTGACGTACAGCGCGTCGAGCCCGCCGAGCAGCGGCTCCAACTCCTCCCACTCCCACCCGGGCACGCCGCCGCTGAGCTTCTCGGTGCGACGCTCGTTGTCCACGTAGCGGAGCTCGACGCGGTTGTTGGGCTCCTCCACGGTGCGCACGGCGGACACCGTATCCAGTCCGGGAAGCGACGCCAGGAAGGCCCTCGCCCGCGCGTCCAGATCGCGCCCGATCTTCAGGATCGGCACGATTTGCCAACCCGGCGGGCAGGCCGCCACGAGGGCGGCCAGCGCGTACGCAATGCCGCCCCATTCCTCGACCGGCTCCGCCCGCCCTTCGCGCGCGTAAATGCGGTCCCAGACGAGCGTTCCGAGGACGCCCAGCCGGCGCACCGAAGCGCCCGCCACCCCCAACGATCGCTCGCTCACTCGTCGCGCAGCCGCTCCGTTCTGAACACGCCCGCCGCGCCGATCAGGCCGGCGGTCCCTTCCAGCGCGCCGGGCACGATGCGACACGCCTCCTGCGCGTGCGTGAACGCGCGGCGCCTGACCTCGGCGCGGAGCGGCTGGAAGAGGTGTTCGCCCGCGCGCGTAACGCCCCCGGCCACGACCACCATTTCGGGGTTCAGCGAGTTGATCACGTTGGCGATGCCGGCGCCGAGGAACTTGGCGGTCTCCTTCATCACTTCGTCGGCGAAGCCGTCGCCGAGCACCACGCCCTCGTACACGACGGCCGCGGTCAGAGCCTCCAGCCGGCCTCCCACGAGGTCGGGCAGGATGCTCTCCGCCCCGCTCATCAGGCCCTCCACCGCCCTGGCCGCGATCGCCGGACCCGACGCGTACGCCTCCAGACAGCCGTAGTTGCCGCATTTACACTTGCGCCCGGTGGAATCGATGGTGGTGTGGCCCAGCTCTCCGGCCACGTCGTTGGCGCCGTGGTAGACGCGGCCGCCGAGCACGATCCCGCCGCCGATTCCGGTTCCCAGCGTCAGCCCGACCAGCGTGTCCACGTCCTGACCCGCGCCCAGCCACCACTCGCCGTAAGTCGCGCAGTTGGCGTCGTTGTCGAGCGTCGCGGGAAGTCCGACGGCGTTAGAGATCAGGTCGCGCAGCGGAAAGTTGCGCCAGCCCAGGTTCGGCGTCTCGATGACGGTGCCGCTGGCGCGGTCCAGGGGGCCCGGCGAACCGATCCCCACGCCCGCGACGTCGGCCCTCGCCGCTCCCTCCGCCACGGCGGCGTCCACGGCGTCGCCGATCAGGCCGACGATGCGATCCACGACGTGCTTGGGCCCGCGCGCCGCCTCGGTGGGGACCTTCTGCACGCCGACGAGCGCGCTGCCGTCCTCCGGCAGAGCGCCCACGACGACGTTCGTGCCGCCGATGTCCACGCCCACGATCCAGCGCATCAGTCCTCCACCTGCAGCACCGCCAGGAAGGCCTCCTGCGGGATGTCCACGGTGCCCACCTGCTTCATGCGCTTCTTCCCCTCCCGCTGCTTCTCCAGCAGCTTGCGCTTGCGCGTAATGTCGCCGCCGTAGCACTTGGCGGTCACCTGCTTGCGCAGGGCCTTCACGGTGGTGCGCGCGATCACCTTGTTGCCGATCGCGGCCTGGATCGCCACCTCGAACATCTGGCGCGGGATCAGCTCCTTCAGCTTGACCGCCAGCGAGCGCCCGTACTCGAACGCCTTGTCGGCGTGGATGATCACGCTGAAGGCGTCTACCGGGTCGCCGTTGATCAGCATGTCCAGGCGCACCAGGTCGTTCGCCCGATACTCCAGCGGCTCCCAGTCCAGCCCCGCGTACCCGCGCGTGGAGCCCTTCAACCGATCGTAGAAGTCCAGCACGATCTCGGCGAGCGGCATGTCGTAGGTGAACTCCACCCGCTCGGTGTCGATGTACTGCATGGACACGTGCTCGGCGCGGCGCTCGTGGCACAGCTTCTGGACGTTGCCGATGAACTCCGCGGGCGAGACGATGTGCGCGCGCACGTATGGCTCCTCCACGCGATTGATGCGCACGCGGTCCGGCATGGCGCTGGGGTTCTCGATCTCCATGCGCTCGTCGTTGGTGAGCACGATGCGGTACTCCACGTTGGGCACGGTGGAGATCAGGTCCAGGTCGAACTCCCGCTGCAGCCGCTCGCGCACGATCTCCATGTGCAGCAGCCCCAGGAAGCCGCAGCGGAACCCGAATCCCAGCGCGGTCGACGTCTCGGGCTCGTAGAACAGGCTGGCGTCGTTCAGCTTGAGCTTCTCGAGCGCGTCCCGCAGGTCCTCGTACTGGTCGGACTCGGTGGTGTAGATGCCGCTGAACACCATCGGCCTGACATCCTTGTAGCCGGCCAGCAGCCCGGCGGGCGGATTGTCGGCGTCGATGACGGTGTCTCCCACCCGCGTGTCCCCCACCCGCTTGATGGCCGCGGTCACGTAGCCCACCTCGCCAGCTTCGAGCCGCGGCTGGGGCACGCGGCGCAGTAGCAGATAACCCACCTCGTCCACCTCGTAGGTCGCGTCGTGCGCGCCGAAGCCTATGCGCATGCCCGGCCGGATATGGCCGTCCACCACGCGCACGCTGGGCACGGCGCCGCGGTACTTGTCGTAGAACGAGTCGAAGATCAGGGCGCGCAGCGGCGCGGAGGGGTCTCCCTGGGGGGCGGGCACCCGCCGCACGATGGCCTCCAGCAGCTCGTCCACGCCGGTGCCCTCCTTGGCGGACACGGCCAGGATCTCCTCGGGCTCCACTCCCAGCAGGTCGACCAACTCCGCGCGCCGGCGCTCGGGTTCCGCGCCCGGCAGATCGATCTTGTTGAGCACCGGCACGATCTCGAGCCCGGCCTCCATGGCCAGGAAGAGGTTGGACATCGTCTGCGCCTGCACACCCTGGCTCGCGTCCACCACCAGCACGGCACCCTCGCAGGCGGCCAGCGAACGCGACACTTCGTAGGTGAAATCGACGTGCCCGGGTGTGTCGATCAGGTTCAGCTCGTAGGCGGTGCCGTCCGGGGCGAGATAGTCCATGCGGACCGCGTGCAGCTTGATGGTGATCCCGCGCTCGCGCTCGAGGTCGATGGAGTCCAGGACCTGTTCCTTCATCTCCCGCGCCTCGAGCGAGGCGGTGCGCTCGAGCAGCCGATCGGCCAGGGTGGACTTCCCGTGGTCGATGTGGGCGACGATACAGAAGTTGCGGATGCGGTCGAGCTGCAAGGAACGGTGTCCCGGGTCACGTGTCGATGAGTCGGCGGCCCGAAGCGCTTCGGGCGGGCGGATGATAGCGCGAACGGGGGGCGCGGGTCGAGGCCCGGGAGCTCGCCCGACGCCTAGTGCGAAGGAACCCCGGCCACGCGCACGTGCAGCAGGATGAGCGCTGCCGCGAGCACGGCGGCGGCGCCGCCGTAGGCGATCCATTGGTTGTGGTGCTCCGACAGCCCGAAGCCGACGAACATCGGCACGGCCACGGCGGCGACCAGCGCCGCGAACAGGATCAGCGAGTTGGCGAATCGCATGGCCCATGGATAGTCCCGGGGTCGCGCGCTGGCAAGGCGGCGCCGGCCAACCTGGGGCGCCCGCAGCGCGTCCGACCTTCCGTCGCCCTGAGGGGTAGCGCACGTCCCGAACCGCGGGCGGCCATCGACGTAGCGTCGCGCGGCGGTGAGCGGGGGTCTCGAGCTGCCCGGGGCAGGAACCACCAGGAGGCGAATCCCAACCATGGCGAACCCGGCCCAAGCGCGCGGCGCCCGGCGCCCCGACCTGCTGGCTCCGCAGGAGCTGCGCGGGCTGGGAGGGCTGGAGTACGTCGCCCGCAACGTGGTCGAGGGATTCCTGACGGGCCTCCACCGCTCTCCGCACAGGGGTTTTTCGGTGGAGTTCGCCGAGCATCGGCCGTACCAGGCCGGAGACGACCTGCGCTACATGGACTGGCGCACGGTCGCCCGCACCGACCGCTACTTCGTAAAGCAGTTCGAGCAGGATACCAACCTGCGCGCGTATCTGCTCCTGGACGCCAGCGCGTCGATGGGGTGGAGCTCCGACCCCGACCGCATCCCCACCAAGCTGTGGTACGCCAAGCAGCTGGCCGCGGCGCTCGCGTTCCTGCTGCTGAGGCAGGGCGACGCCGTGGGCGCGCTCGCGTTCGACGAGCACGTCCGCGACCGCGTGGGCGCGCACGGCGGGCGGCGGCACTGGCTGGAGGTGGGTCGGCTGCTGCAGGGAGCCGAGCCCGCGGGCGACACGGGGGCCGAGACCGCGCTGCGGGAAGCGGCCCAGATGCTGCGCCGGCGCGGCCTGGTGATCCTGTTCTCGGATTTGCTCGTGGACGCGGACGAGACGCGCCTCGCACTCCGCTACCTGCGCCACAGGGGACACGAGGTGTTGGTCTTCCACCTGCTGGACCCGGGCGAACGCGAGCTGCCCGGCGTGGGCGACGCCCGCTTCGTGGATCCCGAAACGGGCGACGAGCTCCCGGTGACGGTCGCCGATCTGCGCGCCGAGTACCGCGCCTCTGTGGCGGGGGCCATAGCGGAGTGGCGGCGGTCGCTCAGGCCGAACGGCATCGACTACGTCCTTCTCGATACCTCCCGGCCGTTCGCTTTCGGCCTGCGTGAGTACATGCGTAAGCGGCAGCGCCTGGCGTGATCGGCTTCCTCGCGCCCGCGCTCCTCGCGCTCGCCGTGGCCGCCGCGGTGCCAATCCTGCTGCACCTCCTTCAGCGCCAGCAGGGCCGGCGCGTGGTGTTCCCGGCCATCCGCTACCTGCGCCTCGCCGAGCGCGAGCACGCGCGGCGGATCCGGCTGCGCCAGCTCCTGCTGCTGCTGCTGCGCGTGGCGGCGGTCATGGCGCTGGCGTTCGCGGCGGCGCGGCCCTTCCTGCGCGGCGGCCAGGGCGAGCACCGGCCCACCGCGGTGGTCGTGGTGCTCGACAACTCTTTGAGCGCGTCGCTCGTGCGCGGCGACCGCCGCCTGCTGGACGAGCTCAAGGGCCTGGCTCTCGCGGCCACCGACGCCGCCGGGCCCGACGACCGCTTCTGGGTCATCCGCGCGGCGGAGCCGTGGGCCGCGGCCCCGCCGGGCGACGCGCGCGCGGCCGCCGATCTGATCCGCGGCGTGGCGCCCGTCCCGGCCGGGGCCGACTTGCCCGCCGCGCTCGAGCGAGCGCGCGGCCTGCTGGGCGCCGGCGCCGACGGCCGCGTGGGGGAAATCCACCTGCTGACCGACGGCCAGGCGACCGAGTTCGCGGGCACCGATGCGGGCGCCGGCGAGGACGACGCCGGGCCGCCGGTGCTCGTGGTCGCGCCGGATCGCGACCCGCCGGCCAACCTGGGCGTCGCGGCCGTGTCGCTGGAGGGCGGGCTCGCGCCGCGCGCCGGCCAGCGCGTCTCGGTGGGAGTCGCGCTCGCGGGCGGGCGGGACTCGACGGGTCTGCGGCTGCTCGCGCACGACACGCTGCGCGCGGTCGGGCGGGGCGCGGCCGGCTCGGTGGCGCTGCTGATGCTGCCCGCGCAGCCGGAGGGCGTGCTGGAGGGTCGCGCCGAGTTGGAGGCCGACGAGCTGCGCGCCGACGACAGGCGCCACTACGTGGCCCGCGTGCTGCCGCCGGCGGCGGTGGCCGTAGTGGGGGAGGCTCCGTTCGTGGAGGGCGCTCTGGACATCCTGGCGGACGGCGGCCGCGTCAGACGCGCGCCGGCGCGCTCGGCCGACGTCGTGGTTTCGGTGGGTGGAGCCGGCCTGCCCACCCGCCCCGGAGCCGCGGTCATCGCCCTGCCACCCGCCGACCCCGTCGCGCTGCCGGCGCTCAACCGCGCCCTGGCCGAGGCGGGCGTACCGTGGCGCGTGGAGGCCCAGGGCGAGGCCGCCGGCGACCGCGCCGACGCGCCGGCGGACCCAGAACTCGCCGCCCTGCTCGCCGACGTGGAGCTGCGCACCCCCTACCGGCTGCGCGCCGAAGGCGACGTGGACGCCGCCGAGGTGCGGGTGCGCCTGGCCGGCGGCGACCCGTGGGCGGTGGGCGGCGCGCTGCCCGACGGCGCGCGCTATCTGCTCGTTGCGGGCCCGCTGGACGGGCGCGAGGGCGACGTCGCGGCCACCGCGGCCATGGTGCCGCTGGTGGACCGGCTGGTGGCGGGCTGGGCCAGCGCCATCCCGGAGGGCGCTGACCTCGCGCCGGGCGCGTGGGTGCCCCTCCCCGGCAGGGCGGACGCCGTGGTGGGGCCCGAGGGGGAGCGCATCGGCGTCGAGGGCGGCGCCCCGTTTCGCGTACCGCCCGCGCCCGGCGTCTACCGCGTCCTCGCGGGCGACTCCCTGCTGGGCGCGTTCGCCGTCAACCCGCCGCCCCGCGAGTCCGAATTGACGCGGCTGGACGAGCGCGCGTTGCGCTCCGCGCTCGGAGGGGAGGCGCGCGTCGTGGCGAAGGACGACTGGTCGCGCGAGATCTTCCGCGCCCGGCGCGGCCGCGAGGCGTGGCGGCTCGCCGCCCTGGCGGCGCTGCTGCTGCTTCTCGCCGAGATGCTGGTCGCCGCTGGCGGC
>JBDLIA010000103.1 GCA_039715185.1 Gemmatimonadota bacterium | reverse complement strand
CCGCTCCCACCCCCGGCGGATCCGGCCGCCACGCCGCTGGACGTACTGGTGCGCGACTTCCCTGAGCTGCTGGCGCCGCTGCGCGCCGCCGGGGTGGATCCGGCGGCGCTGGGTGTCCTCGCCTTGCGGGACGCGGCCGACGCCGCGGGGCTGGACGCAGCCGATGTCGTGCGGCTGGTCGGCGAACGCACCGCGTGGCGGCGCGCGTGAACTCGCCCGTCACGCTGCTGACCGACTTCGGCACGAGGGACGGCTACGTCGCCGCGATGAAGGGCGTCATCGCCACCATCGCCCCCGGCGCGCAGCTCATCGACGCCGGTCACGACATACAGCCGGGCGACATAGCGGGTGCCGCCTGGGCGCTGCGGCGCTACTGGGCGCTGTTTCCACCGGGTGCGGTCCACCTGGCGGTGGTGGATCCGGGCGTGGGCACGGACCGTCGGGCAATCGCCGCTCGGGTGGCAGGGCGCTACTTCGTGGCGCCAGACAACGGCCTCCTCAGTTGGGTGCTCGGGGAGACCGATCTGGAGGCCGCCGTGTCGCTCGACAGGGCGCGTTTTCGCCGACCCGAGGTCGCCCCCACCTTCCACGGCAGGGACATCTTCGCCCCCGCCGCGGCTCACCTCGCGGCCGGCGTGCCGCTTTCCGAGCTGGGTTCACCGCTGATCCACCCGGTGCGCCTGGACCTCCCCCGGGCGATCCACCGCGGCAACGAAGTCGAGGGCCGCGTGGTGCAGGTAGACCGGTTCGGCAACCTGATCACCGACGTACCTGGGGAGTGGGTGCGGGGCCTGCTCGAGGCGGGGCCGGTGCGGACCCTGGTCGGCCGCGCGGAGGCGGGCACGATCCGCACGACGTACGGGGACGCGGACTCCGGCGAGACTCTGGCGCTGATCGGGTCGGACGATACGGTGGAGGTGGCCGTACGCGATGGGCGCGCGGCGGACAAGCTGAAGGTGGGGCTGGGAACGCCGGTCATCGTGCGACAGGCGTCCGCGCCGCAGGAGTAGAGCGAACTCAGTGGCTGCGGGCCGGGGCGCCCACCCAGCGCACGTTGACCGAGGCCAGCGCGGCGTCCAGCCGGATCGTCAGCTTGTCGGCCGCCGAATCCCAGTTCTCGGACACGTAGGAGTCGTTCTCCTTGACCATGCGCGCGGCGTCGAAGGTGGCCAGCAGCGACTCCCGATCGATCCGCACGCCCAGGTTGGAGGGCAGGATCAGGTTCAGCTGCGCCAGCCCGATGTCGATGTCCACCGCGGACGTGCGCGCCCACTCGCCGGTGAAGTCCAGGGTGATCTCGCCCACCCCTCCAGCCACCTCGATCTCGTCGGCGTTGGCGTTGCCGAGCCCGATGACCCTCAGCTCGGCCGCGCCGCCCTTTATCGCCAGCTTCGACGCTCGCTCGGGATTGGGGCTCGAGAACCGGACTTCCGTCGACGACGCGCCCGTGCTGATGTTGGCGCGCCTTATGGGCAGTCCGCCGAGTTCTATGTTGCCCCGGCCGGCGCCGAAGCCGAGGTCCAGGATCAGCGGGGTCTCGCGCCCGAGCGCCAGCTCGAGCGAGCCGGCCTCGCCGCCGCGGCGCGCCTCGAATCCTCCCTCGCCGTCGACGCGTACGACGAGCTTGTTTCTGCGGTAGCGCACGTCCGGCACGAACAGGTCCGGGTCGTAGCGCATCGAGGCGCGGTACAGCGTTCCGTCCTCGGCCGGCTCGATGCGGAGCTCTCCCGCGAGGTACTTGACCTCGACCACGAGCTCCTCCTCGCCGCCGAACTCGCGGAAGCTCTTGAACGTGCGCCAGTCCTGCGCGGCGAGCTCGCCGGCTCCCGCGCCGAGCACCAGCGCCAGCAGGGCGATCCCGCCTGCCCGGCCCTGTCTCACGCCGCGGGTACTACACATCGAAGGACTCCACCACCGGTTCGGCGTCGTTGTCGGCCTCGGCGGGCTCGGCCTTGGCGCGCTGGGTCTTGGAGCCATCCGGCTGCACGGAACCCGCGCGCGTGGTGAGCACGGCGCCGAAGCCGATGGTGGCCGCCAGCCAGATGGCGACTACGCCCAGGAAGTGAAGCAGCGCCACGAGCGGGCCCAGGAATCCGACCATGCGGACCGCGTGGCCTGCGAGAGGCAGCACCAGCAGCGCCCCCACGCCGGTCATCACGTAGTAGTAGGAGTTGGCGCGCTGGAACCATTCGCCGCCCCGGAAACGCCGCTCCGCCAGCATCTCGCCGACGCCGTGCGCCACGCCCAGGAAGCCGAGAATGGCGGCCAGCATGACCACGATCGGGAATCCGGGCAGCCACAGCAGCAGCGCCGGGATGCCGACGATGGACACGGCCAGCACCAGGCACCCGATCACGAACGCGGGCAGCAGCAGGAAGCCGCCCGCGAAGCCCACCGCCCACGAACGCACGGGCTGGTTGCGGGCGGCGTCGGCGATCGTCTCCAGGTA
Organism: Gemmatimonadota bacterium; assembly: GCA_039715185.1. Taxonomy (NCBI): domain Bacteria; kingdom Pseudomonadati; phylum Gemmatimonadota; species Gemmatimonadota bacterium. Next base: position 8,498 of record JBDLIA010000103.1, on the reverse strand, counting down.
CGGGCGTCCGCCGAAGTACACGATGGCCCAGCCGATGCCGATCAGCAGGGCGTACTTGAGCAGGGTCGCCAGGATGCCGGCGATGCCGCGTCGGACGCTGTGGAACGGGCCGCGGTAGCTGCGCGCCCAATCTTGGGCCTGGCGATTCTCGGCGCGGAGCCGCTCGCGGGTGCCCTCCAGGTCCTCGACCGCGAGCTCCAACTCCTGGAGGCGGACGTTCAGCCGCACCACGCTGTCGCCGGCGCCGTCCAGCACCTCGATGGCGGGCCGGGTACCGTAGGCCTCGGCCCCCGCCGCGCCCGACAGGAAATCCTCGAGCGCGTCGTCGAACGCCTGCTCCACGCCTTCGCCCGTGGGCTCCCAGGCGATGATCTGCTGCGCGACCTCGCCGGCGGGGCCGTCCAGGCCGCGCAACAGCGCGCGCCAGGAGCGGTCCAGCGCGCCGCCCTCGTCGTAGGTGCCGATGCGCCGGCCGTCGACCCACACGCGCTCCTCGCCCAGCGCGAACGCGATCTCGCGGCCGCCGGCGAACTCCAGCGTGAGCTCGGCTTCGTCGCTGTCCAGGTCGGTGGAATACGCCACCAGGCGCCGGGCGGTCTGGTCCGCGACCTCGTTGAGCGCGGCGGCGACGTCCTCGGTTGCGTCCTGCGCGGACTGGGCGACGGCCGTCTCGACCGCCTCGATGGCGTCGTCGACGGCGTCTTCCACCGTATCCTGCGCGCTGAGCCCGGTCGCGGCGAACGCGAGCGTGGCCCAGCCGAGGATCAGGGCGGCGAAGCGCAGGCGACTCGTACGCTCGGCGTTGTCCAGAGTGCGCACCGCTGCGCGCTTAGAAGCTGTAGGATACATGTTGCCGTTCTCTCGTCGGCGGTCTGATCAAATTGGAGTAGAGAACCCAGGCCGATGTGATGGCCAGCACCGCGAATCCCGCCGCGGCGAAGCCCAATTGACTCGGATCGATGGCCGCGATACCTCGCCCGAAGGCGCCGGCCCAACTGCCCAGGCGCGTCGCCGCCAGGGTCTCCACGACCCAGGACGCGCCGCCCGTAACCCCCGCCCCGACCCGCTGGGTGGCGAAGATCCAAAGCGCCTGCACCGAGACGTCCGGCTGCGCGATCAACCACGCGACCGCGGCTCCGACCGTCACCACCGGCAGTCCGCTCAAGGCGGCGGCCAGCGACCAGCGCGTGCGCTTGCCCGGCAAAAGCCGGCGCACCCGATCCGCGAGCGCGGTCCGGGCGGGCACGACTTCCGGAACCGGAGCGACCTGCACGCTCGCCATTACCCGGTCCGCGAAGTCGGCGCTGGGCGCCAACTGCGGCAGCTCTGCGAGGGCCGCGAACAGCACCCGGAACTGCTCGACCTCGGCGGCGCAGCGCTCGCACGTCTCAACGTGCGAAGCGACCGTCGCGCGGTCGGCCTCCGGGAGGCTGCTCTCGGCTAGCGCCTCGAGCCGTGCCGGTTCTGGATGTAGCATGTCTTCGCTCATGGTTCTCTGTTCCCGTTGCCGGGTTCGCGTTCTCTACGGTCCCGGACGTCGTTTGGTTTCACCCGCGTCGGCCGCGCCAAGGCTTCCCTCCGTCACCCCTGTATCGTCCATTCTAGCCGGGCCCGCAACTCCTTGCGAGCCCGGTGGATATAGGTCTTCACGGTGCCAAGCGGCACGTCCATGATCTCCGCGATCTCTTCGTACGGGCGATCCTCCATGTGCCACAGAATGATCGCGGTCCGGTACTCCGGCCTCAGCTCGGACAGCGCCTCTTCCAGTCCCGCCCCCAGCTCCAGCCGTTCGACGTACTCCTCCGGGCTCTCGTCGCGCGCCACGGCCGTGGGGCTCCAGCCTTCGGACGCCTCCGCCACCGAACGGGCGTGCGGAGATCCGTCCAGCGAGACCGTATCCAGGCCTCGTTTGCGCAGCGAATCGATCGCGGTGTTGTTGGCGATCTTGAAGATCCAGGAACTGAACTTGTAGGACGAATCGTACCGATCGATGGCGTTCAGGACCTTGATGAAGGTCTCCTGCGCGAGGTCCTCGGCGGCTTCCCGGTCGCGTACCAGGCGATAGATGAGGGAGAATACGGGCCGCTCGTAGCGCGAGATCAATTCGCGATACGCGCGCTCGTGGCCCTCGGCGGCCTGCGCGACGACGTCCTGATCAGACAGCGCGGTGAAGTCCACTCGTATCGCGGCGATACCGGTTCGGGGGCCGTTCGACGCCCCCGGGAGCGCAGCTCTGTCTGGCGAACGCCCGCGGGCTCTGGCTCTACGCGCGCCCGGGTAGACCGGTTTCCCCCTGAGCCCGGTCGCACTCCCCTTTTTTTCAACGACCTGCTAGTGTAGGCGCCGCAAGCCGGTGCCGCGCGCTGAACTGGCGCCGCCGGCCACCGGTTGCCTCGACGCTAACCCAAGGCATGACAGGACGCTACCCTGACCCCGGCGGGAACGGCACTTGACGTCGCCCGCCGCTTCTCCCGGCGCGCCCGCGCCCGAAGGCGCCGAAAAGGCCGGCGCGGTGCGTCGCATGTTCTCCGATATCGCGCCCCGCTACGACCTGCTGAACCACCTGCTGAGCCTCAACGTGGACCGGCTCTGGCGCAGGGCCGCGGCGGCCGAGCTGACCTCGGGAACGCCCCGCCGGCGCGTGCTCGACTCGTGCGCCGGCACGCTGGACCTGTCCCTGGCGATCGCGCGCGCTCAGGGCGGCGTGGGGACGGTAGTGGCCGCCGACTTCGCCGTGCCGATGCTGGAGCTGGGGCGGGCCAAGATAGGCGACGCGGCGGTGACGGAGGTGGCCGCCGATGGGCTTCGCCTGCCCTTCGCCGATGCCACCTTCGACGGGGCCAGCGTGGCTTTCGGCGTCCGCAACCTGGCCGACGCCGCGGCCGGGCTGCGAGAGCTGCACCGGGTGCTCGATACCGGTGGGCGGCTCGTCGTGCTGGAGTTTTCCTCGCCGTCCTTCGCGCCGCTGGCGGCCGCGTATCGGTTCTACTTCCACAGCGTCCTGCCGCGCATCGGCCGGATGCTTTCGCGGCACGAGGACGCGTACACGTACCTGCCGGCGTCCGTCGACGAGTTTCCCGCGCCCGAGGCGTTCGCGGCGATGATGCGCGGCGCGCGGTTCGACAGGGTGCGCTGGCGCCGCCTCTCGGGCGGCATCGTGACCCTCCACGTGGGGGAGAAGGACCCGCCCCGGGGCGCGCGCCCCGGCCGGGCATCCGCCAACGGGTCGCCCGAGCGGCGACCCGCCAATCCGGAGGTGGACGCATGATGAAGGACTTCAAGGAGTTCGTGGCGCGCGGCAACGTCGTGGACATGGCCGTCGGCATCGCCGTGGGCGCCGCGTTCGGCGCCATCGCCAAGTCGCTGGTGGACGACGTGGTCATGCCCGTCGTAGGGCTCGCGCTGTCCGACGTGGAGTTCGCCAACCTGTTCTACGTCATGAGCCCGGGGGACCCCGCCGGGCCCTACGGCACGCTGGAGGCGGCGAAGGAAGCCGGCGCCGTCACGATCAACTACGGCCTGTTCATCAACTCGATCATCACCTTCGCGATCATCGCGTTCGCGATCTTCATGATGGTGCGCGCGATCAACAGGGCGCGGCGCGAGGACGAGGCGCCCGCGGCCGAGCCCACCGAGAAGGACTGCCCGTTCTGCGCGACGGGGATTCCGATCGGCGCGACGCGGTGCCCGCACTGCACGTCCCAACTCCAGGCCGCGGGCTAGCGGTCGATGTCATCCTCCGAAGCCTCTCCGGCCGCCGTCCGCTGCCGCGGCCTCGTCAAGCGATACGGCGAGGTGCTGGCCGTGGACGGACTGGATCTGGACGTATCGGTCGGGGAGTGCTTCGGACTGCTGGGGCCCAACGGCGCCGGCAAGACCACCACCGTGGAGGTGCTGGAGGGGCTCCTGGAGCCGGACGCCGGTGACATCCGAATCCTGGGGAAGGGGTGGGGAGAGGACGAGCGCTCTCTGCGGCGCTCGATCGGGATACAGCTCCAGGAGACGCGGCTCCCGGAGAAGCTCACGGTAGCCGAAACGGTGCGTCTGTTCCGCAGCTTCTACGCGGAGGGCGCGACGGTGGACGAGGTGATCGAGCGGGTGCAGCTCCAGGAGAAGCGCGACACTTGGGTCCGGCGGCTGTCGGGGGGTCAGCAGCAGCGGCTGGCGGTGGCGTGCGCGCTGGTGGGCGCGCCGCGGATCCTGTTCCTGGACGAGCCCACCACGGGCCTGGATCCGCAGAGCCGGCGCTCGATGTGGGACCTGGTGGAGGACTTCCGCGCCGCCGGCGGTACCATCGTGCTGACCACCCACTACATGGAGGAGGCGGCGCGGCTTTGCGACCGGCTGGCGATCATCGACCACGGCCGCGTGATCGCCCAGGGCACGCCGCGGGAGCTCGTGGATTCGCTGGGCGCCGACCAGGTGGTGGAGTTCACGGTGGCGGCCGGGAGCGCTCCCCCCGAAGCGGAGCTCGCCGCCTTGCCGGGCGTCTCGCGCGTGCTGGGGGACGGGGAGCGCTGGGCGCTGACGGTGCGGGGCGTGCACGTGACCGTGCCCGCGCTGCTCTCCCGCCTGGAGCGCGACGGCACGCCGCTCACCAGCCTCGCCACCCACGACGCCACGCTCGAGGACGTATTCGTGCACCTCACCGGCCGGAGCCTGCGCGATGAGTAGCTCGCTCCTCCAGCTCACGCTGACCCGCCTGCGCGAATTCGTGCGCGAGCCCGAGGCCGTCTTCTGGACCTTCGTCTTCCCCATCGTGCTGGCGCTGCTGCTGGGTTTCGCCTTCTCCAGCCGCGGCGAGCCGACCGTCAGGGTGGGCGTGCTCGAGGGCCCGGGCGCGGGCGCGCTGACCGCGGCGCTCGGTGACGTGTCGGGTATCGAGGTCGAGCTGCTGGGAGACGAGGAGTCGGTGGCAGCGCTCCGGCGCGGTCGCGTGGCGCTCGTGGTCGTCCCGGGCGACGACGGCGTGACGTATCGCCAGGATCCGACCGCGCCCGGCGCCCGCGAGGCGCGCCTGTTGGTGGACGACGCGTTGCAGCGAGGAGCCGGGCGCGCCGATCCGGTGCTCACGCGGCTCGAGCCCGTGGCAGAACGCGGCTCGCGCTACATCGACTTCCTCATCCCCGGCCTGATCGGCCTGAACCTGCTCAGCACCGGGCTCTGGGGAGTGGGCTATACCGTCGTGCGCATGCGGTCGGGCCAGCTCCTCAAGCGCTACATGGCCACGCCCATGCGCCGCTGGGAGTTCATGGCGTCGTTCCTGCTCGGCAGGTTGCTCTTCCTGGCGGTTGAGATAGCCGCCATCCTGGCGTTCGCCTGGCTCGTGTTCGACGTGACGGTGCGCGGAAGCGTGGCCCTCGTCGCCCTGCTGGGTGTGCTCGGCGCCTTCGTATTCACGTCGTTCGGGCTGCTGGTGGCGAGCCGCGCCCGCACCACCGAAGGGATCGCCGGCATCATGAATCTGGTGGCGGTGCCCATGTGGATTCTGTCGGGTGTGTTCTTCAGCTACGAGCGTTTTCCGGAGTGGTCGCACGCCTTCATCCGCGCGTTGCCGCTGACCCCCCTGGTGGACGGCCTGCGCGCGGTGATCAACGAGGGCGCGACGTTCATCGACACGGCGCCCGCGATCGGCGCGCTCGGCGCGTGGGGGCTGGCCGCGTACGGCACGGCGCTCGCCATCTTTCGCTGGCGCTGACACCGCCGGGAACGCCATGCCGACGTTCGGAATCATCAGCGACACGCATGGGCGGCTGCCCGCGCGCGTATTCGATGTCTTCGCGCGGGTCGACCTCATCCTGCACGCCGGCGACATCGGCGACCCGGACCTGCTGGCTGACCTCGCGGCGCTGGCGCCCGTTACCGCTGTCTACGGCAACATGGACGGAGCCGAGTGGCGCGCGCGGGTCGAAGCGGAGGCGGTGGTGCGCGAAGCCGGCGCGACGATCGTCCTGCTCCACGGGCACCTGCTGGCGGATCAGCGAGCGAGCACGTTTCGCGACGCCTACCCGGACGCCGACGTGGTGGTGCACGGACACACGCACGAGGCGCGCATCGAGCGGCACGCGGTGCCCTGGGTCCTCAATCCGGGCTCGGCCGGCGCGCCGCGGCGCGGCGAGCCGCCCAGCGTCGCGATCCTGCGGGTCGAGGACGGCTCGCTGGACGCCCGCATCGTACCCCTTTGAAACCCGCGGGCTCGGGCCTCGTAGAGTAGGGCGAAGCGAGATTTCGACCCCCGCAGTCGGGGAGCGCGATACATGGTCGCGAGGCGCTGGACGCCGCGGCCGGCCGAAGGAGAGATGGACATGGCAATGAGGGCCGTCACAATCGGAGGCGCCGGGATCCTGGCGATCATCGGACTCAAGATCGTCATGGGGTTGCTCGGCATGGTGATGGGGCTGATCAGCTTCCTGGTGTTCACGGTGTTGCCGCTCGCGCTGATCGGCTTCTTGGTGTACAAGGCGTTCGGCTGGTTCGGCAGCAACGGCTCCGCCGAGGAGGCGTCCTGAGCCTCCGCTGAACCGAGGCGAAAAGCGAAACGAGGGGGTCGGCCCGAGAGGCCGGCCCCCTCTTGCATCATCCCGCCACCGGTACGCCGCCGCCGGGAGCGCCGTTCGTGACCGATTGCCGCCGCCTCCGCGGTCGCAGCAGCTCGGCCCGTTCCTTCTCCTCCGGGTTCCGGTCGAACCAGCGCAGGACCAGCCTCAGCTCGGCCAGTCGCTCGGCGTCGAAGCTGTGCAGCGGAGGGAGGCGCCGGCGCGCGAGCCGGGCCACCGCGGCCCGCAGCCGCTCCTCCCCGGCCGCGTCCCGCGGCGCGGGCAGGTCCTCGGCGATCGTGCCGCGGACCAGCAGGTAGATCCGGTCCTCGCCGCCGTGGCCGGGTACGCGGTAGACGACCGACAGCTCCCTGCTTTCGCGCCGCAGCATGCGAAGCTGGTCGCGCAGCTTGCGCAGGCGTTCGGTGCGGTCGCGGAGCAGCGCGGCGTGCTCGAACATCGTGCGCCGCGCCGCGGTCTTCATGCGCTCCTCCAGGGCGGCCAGCGGGCCGTCCGAGCGCCCCTCCAGGAAGGCCCTCGCTTCGGCCACGTTGGCGGCGTAGTCGGCCTCGCCGCACCGGCGCGCGCAGGGCGCCAGGCAGCGGTTCAGCTCCGCGCGCACGCACTCCGGCTGCAGAGCGATCTGGAAAAGCTCCGCCTGGTCGCGGAAGCGCGTGGGCGTGGCCGGCGGGCAGTCCCGCAGCTTGAGCAGGTCCGCCAACTCGCGCGTCCCCGCCCGAACCGCCGCCCGGCCCCGCAGAGGGCCGTAGTAGGTGGCGCCGTCCGCCTCCACCCTGGTGGTGACGGTCAGGCGCGGCGCGGCGTCCGCGGTGACCTTCACGAAGGAGTACCCGGGGTCGCGCCGGTGCTGGACGTTGTGCGGCGGCTGCCGGCCGCGGATGAGGCGCATCTCCCTCAGCAGCGCCGCGAATTCGCTCGGCTGGGGCTCCCAGTCGATGCGTTCGGTGCGACGCAGGATCTCGGCGGCCTTCTCGCTCGTGCGGCTGCGGAAATAGGACAGCAGCCGGCTCCGCACGCGCACCGACTTGCCCACGTAGATCAGGGCCCCGTTGGCGTCGTACATGAAGTAGATGCCCGGCCGATTCTCGGCGCTGTCCCTCACCTGCGCGCGCAGGCGGCGCAGCCGGCGGCCCATGGGCGTGCCGGAAGCGGCGTCGGTCAGCAGCCGCGGCGCCTCCGGGTGCGGCGTCGTGATGCCGCGCACCCTCACCGCTGACATTCCGGGCAGTAGAACGCCGAGCGGTTGCTGAGGACGATCCGCTTGATGGGCGTGCCGCAGCGCGAGCACGGCTCGCCCTGGCGCCCGTACACGAGCAGCTTCTGCTGGAAGCCGCCCTCTTCTCCGCTGCCGTCGCGGTAGTCGCTGAGGGTGGTGCCGCGAGCCTTGATGGCCCTCCGCAGGACGTCCCGCAGCGCTCCGCGCAGCTTCTCCACATCGCGCTTCCGGAGCGTGCGCGCGCCGCGCCGCGGGCGCACGCCGGCCAGGAACAGCGCCTCGTTCGCGTAGATGTTGCCCACGCCCGCAACGAAGCGCTGGTCCAGCAGCCAGTTGCGGATGGGAGTGCGCGAGCGGCGCGTGAGAGACCACAGCAGGTCCGCCGTGAACCGGTCCGACAGCGGCTCAGCGCCCAGCGCGGCGTCCCGCTTGGCCCACGCGTCCGGCTCGAGCATCTCGATGCGGCCGAAGCGTCGCGTGTCGTCGAAGAGCAGGTCGGGGCCGTCCTCGAGCGCGAAGCGCGCGGCCACGTGCCGCATGTCGCCGGCGTTGGGGGCGTCCGTCGTGACGAGGCGTCCGGTCATGCCGAGGTTCACGAGCATGCGGCCGCCGTCGTCCAGCTCGAAAAGGACGTTCTTGCCGCGCCGGCCGATGCGTTTCAGGCGCCGGCCGCGCAGGCGCCGGCCGAGACCCGCGGGGTCGGTGCCGGAGAGGATGTCGGGGCG
>JBDLIA010000102.1 GCA_039715185.1 Gemmatimonadota bacterium | reverse complement strand
GCCGAATGCCTACGGGACTTCTGCAACGGTACACTAGGATCCGCCCGGAATGCCCGGCTCGGTCATCGCCCGGGGATCGAGCACCTCGTCGAGGCGGTCCTCGTCAAGGACGCCTTCGGCGCGCGCCACTTCGCGCACCGTCTTGTCCTCCTCGAGCGCCTGCTTGGCGAGCGCCGCGGCGCGATCGTAGCCGACGTGCGGCGCCAGCGCCGTCCCCAGCGACAGGTTGCGCTCCAGCAGCTCGCGCGCCCGCCCCGCGTTGACCTCGATCCCGCGCACGCACTTGTCCGCGAGCACGGCGGACGCCGAGGCCAGCAGGCCGATCGACTGCAGCAACGCGTGCGCCATGACGGGCATCATGACGTTCAGCTCCAGGTAGCTGCCCAGCCCGCCCACGGTTACGGTCGTGTGATTGCCCATGACCTGCGCGGCGACCATGTGCACGGCCTCCGGAACCACCGGGTTCACCTTGCCGGGCATGATGCTCGACCCGGGTTGAATCGCCGGCAGCGTGATTTCGGCGAGGCCCGCGCGCGGGCCGCTCGCCATGAGCCGCAGATCGTTGGCGATCTTCGCCAGCGACACCGCCACGGTGTTGAGCGCGCCGTGGGCGAACACCACCGTGTCGCGCGTCCCCTGCCGCTCGAAGTGATCCTCTGCCTCTCGGAAATCTCGCCCGGTGAATTCGTTGAGGAGGGAGATGGCGGCGGCCGCGAAGTCCGGATGCGTGTTGATGCCGGTGCCCACGGCGGTGCCTCCCAGCGGCAGCTCGGCGAGGTCACGGGCGGCTGCGCGCACGCGCTCGGCGCCCAGCTCCACCTGCCGCGCGAAGCCGGCGAACTCCTGGCCCAGCCGCACCGGCGTCGCGTCCATCATGTGCGTCCGACCCGACTTGGTGATCTGGTCGAACTCCCGCGCCTTCTCGGCGAGCGCCGAGCGCAGCCCTTCCAGCGCGGGCAGCAGATCCGCGTGCACGCGCTCCACCGCCGCCACCTGCATGGCGGTGGGGATGGTGTCGTTGGAAGACTGTCCGTAGTTGACGTGATCGTTCGGGTGGATGCGGTCGCCGTCGCGCAACTGCGAGGCGCGCGTGGCGATCACCTCGTTGGCGTTCATGTTGGTCGAGGTGCCGCTGCCGGTCTGGAAAATGTCCAGCACGAAGTGGTCGTCGTGGTCCCCCGCGACCACCTCGTCCGCGGCCCGCTCGATCGCCTCTGCCACCGGCCCCTCGAGCAGGCCGAGCGCCGCGTTGGTACGCGCGGCGGCCTTCTTGATCAGCCCCAGCGCCCTGATGAACTCGCGCGGGAAGCGCAGGTCGCTGATGGGGAAGTTCTCCACGGCGCGCTGCGTCTGCGCGCCCCACAAGGCGTCCGCGGGGACCTGCATCTCGCCCAGGGAGTCCTTTTCGATTCTGACGTCGCTCATGGGAATCACCTATCGCTTGGGCGGCCGCGACGGCCGCACCTCGACCCGGCTGGCCAGCGTCCGGGTCGGCATCGCGAGCAGGTCGAGCACGACCCGCGCCACGTCTTCGGGCTGGATCTTCCAGGAATCGTCCGTGCCCGGCGTAGGATGCGTGAATCCCGTGGCCACGCTGCCGGGCATGACGTAGCTGACGCGGATGCCGTCGTGCCGGACCTCCTGCATCAGCGCCTCGCTGAAGCCGACCAGCCCGAACTTGCTCGCGTTGTACGCAGCGCCGCCGGGAAAGGCGTTCTTCCCCGCCAGGCTGGCCATGTTGATGATCCAGGAATCCTCGGCCTCTCGGAGGAGGGGGATGGCCGCGTGCGAACAGTGAAAGACGCTGTCCAGATTGGTCCGGATCACGTCTTCCCAGGTCTCGGGGTCCATGTCCGCGACGGGTTGAAATCGGCCGATGCCGGCGTTGTTGATCAGCACGTCCAGGCCGCCCAATGCCTCGGCAGCGCTGGCCACCAGATCGGCGCACTGGCGCGGGTCTCGCACGTCGCACCTTATGCCCGCGACTCGGGCCCCCTCCGCCGCGCCCTCCGCCAGCTCGGCGGCGAAGCGCCGCACGCCGTCCTCGGACCGGGCCGCGACCGCCGCCGAAGCGCCGTGCGCGACCACCGCCTCGGCCACCGCCCGCCCGATCCCCTTCGTGCCGCCAGTTATGAGCACCTTGCGCCCCACCAAGTCGGGCCCCGTCCCGGTCGTCATGCTATCGGCCAGTGCCTTCCTCCGCGCCCTGCGCGGCTCTGGGTTGCAACCGTCTCGCACGAATGCTGCACCCGACACCTTGCGGGCCGAGGTCTCGTAGGAACTGGAGTCTACGGCGCGAACACGAAGGGTCGCCACCGCGGGCGGTGAGAGGACCCAACCGGGAACGGGGATGGTATAGCGAGCATGGCGATCAGGGACACGCTGGGGGCGGCGAGGGCGGCCGGCCGCGAGTGGGCGCGCGACGCGGCGGCGGGCGCGCGCGTGTGGGCCGCGGCGGCGCGGCGCGGCGGCGCTCGGCTGCGCCTGCCACGGCTGACCCCGCTGCGAGCGCTGCTGCTGGCGCCGCTCCTGATCGTCGTGGCGCTGGCGGCGTTCGCCGCCACGCTCCTGCTCCCGGTGGTGTCCTGTCGAGGCCCGGAATGTCCCTCCGTCGAGGCCATCGCGGCCTATCGGCCCCCGGAGGCGAGTCGCGTATTCGCGGCGAACGGCACGGTGCTCGCTGATCTGTCCCCGCACCGTCGCGTGGTGGTGGCGCTGGAGAACATCGCCCCCGTGTTGCGCGACGGAGTGGTGGCCGTCGAGGACCGGCGTTTCTGGGATCACGGCGGCGTGGATCCCCGCGGCGTGGCGCGAGCCGCGTGGCGCAACGCGCGCTCGGTGGAATTGCGCGAGGGCTTCAGCACCCTGGAGATGCAGCTAGCGCGCAACGTCTTCCCGGAGACGATGCCGCTCTCGGACCGCGGCCGGCGCAAGGTCTGGGAGGTGGTTCTCGCTTCGCGCATGGACGAAGCGCTGGACAAGCGTGAGATCCTCGAACGCTACCTGAACCAGATCTACCTGGGCTCGGGGATCTACGGCGTCGAGGCGGCGGCCAGGGCCTACTTCGGCAAGTCGGCCGCGGAGGTGAACGCCGGCGAGGCAGCGCTCCTCATCGGGCTGATCAAGTCGCCGGAGCGCTACAACCCACGCCGGTCGCCGCAGCGGGCCCGCGAGCGCCGCGACCTCGTGCTGCGCGTGCTCGCGGACCGCCGCGTGCTGGACCACGAGACGGCGCGCGAGGCGGCCGCGGAAGACGTGCGGTTGGCGCCGCCGTTCGCGTCGGCCACCCCCGCTCCCTACCTGGTCAGCGCGGTGCGCGGCGAGTTGGCCGAGTTGTTCGGCGACGACGCGGACGAGCGCGGGCTGCGCGTGTTCACCGGACTGGATCCGCGCCTGCAAGCGGCGGCGCAAGCCGCGCTGCGGTCTCAGATCGAGCGCATCGAGGCGGGCGCTTACGGGACCTGGAAGCACGCCGTGCCGGACAGCGGCTCTACGCTGGGCAGCTCCCCGGGCGCTTCGCCCTACCTGCAGGGCATGATCGTCGCCATGGACCCGCACACGGGCATCCTGCGGGCGCTCGTCGGCGGGCGGGATTTCGTGCACTCGCAGTACGACCGCGCGTTGCAGGCGCGGCGCCAGCCCGGGTCCGCGTTCAAGCCGATCGTGTACTCGGCGGCGATCGAGTTCGGCATGCCGCCGACCGCACTGGTTTCGACCGGCCCCGTTGAGATCAAGACCGTGGGCGCGCCCGTCTGGCGGCCGGGCGATCACGTCTCGGACAGCGTCGGCGCGCTGACGGCGCGGCAGGCGCTGGCCACGTCGTCCAACCACGCCGCGGTGCGCGTCGGCCGCTGGGTGGGCGAGGAGTTGGTCGTCGCCGCCGCCCGGGACCTCGGCATCACGACCCCGATGGAGCCGTTCCCGAGCATCCACCTCGGGGCGGCCGACGTCATCCCCGTCGAGCTGGTCGCGGCCTACGCCGCCTTCGGCAACGGCGGCTGGCGCGTTCGTCCCAGGCTGCTCGCGCGCGTCGAGGACGCGTCGGGGCAGGTCCTGTGGGCCGCGCCCACGGCGCGCGAGCGCGCGCTCGGCGAGGCCGCCGCGTTCGTCACGCTGACGATGCTGGAGGATGTGGTCGACTACGGCACCGGCTCGGCCATACGGCGCGAAGGCTTCTGGGGTCCGGCCGCGGGCAAGACGGGCACGACCAACGAAGGCAAGGACGTTTGGTTCATCGGCCTGACGCCGGACATCGTGGCGGGTGTGTGGCTCGGCTTCGATCAGCCGAAACCGATCGGGACCGGAGCCAGCGGGAGCAGGCTGGCCGCGCCGGTGTGGGGCGAGTTGATGGCCGGCTACTACCGCGACCGGCGGACCCCGCTGCCGTGGCAGCCGCCGGGCTCAGTCATCGCGCTACCGATCGACACCACCACCGGGCACGTCGCGACCCCCGACTGCCCCGGCGAGTACGTCCGCACCGAGTACTTCGTACCCGGTTCAGAGCCACGCGCCTACTGCCCGACGCACGGCCGGGGCGGCTTCTTCGACCGGGTCTGGCGCCGACTGCGGCGTTCCTTCTAGTGCACCGTTGCAGGCACACTAGGCGGCCGGGCGCGACCCGCTCAGGCGCCCGCCGCCGCCGATCCCGACGGCTCCAGGACTGACTCGCCTTCTCCCGCGGCCGGCTGGAACTCCGCTCCGTGGTTGGCCAGCCAGTGCTCCGCGTCGAGCGCGGCCATGCAGCCGGTACCGGCGGCGGTCACCGCCTGACGATAGTGATCGTCGATGACGTCGCCGGCGCCGAACACCGCCGGAACGCTCGTCTCGGTCGATCCGGGGGCCACCCTCAAGTAGCCGGCGTCGGTCAGATCGACCGCCCCGCCCAGAAACTCGGTGTTCGGACGGTGGCCGATCGCCACGAACAGTCCCGCCGCCTCGAGCGTCCGCTGCTCACCGGTGTCCACGTGCTCCACCACGACACCCTCCACGAAGTCGTCGCCGAGGACGTCCTTCACCACGTGATTCCACTCCACCCGGATCTTGGGGTTCGACAGCACGCGGTCCTGCATCACCTTGGCCGCCCGAAACTCGTCGCGCCGGTGGACGATGGTGACCTCGCTCCCGTAGCGGGCCAGGAAGCTGGCTTCCTCCATGGCCGTGTCGCCGCCGCCCACGACCACGAGCGGCTTGTCGCGGAACGCCGGCAGGGCGCCGTCGCAGACCGCGCACGCGCTCACCCCCCCGCCCATCCTGCGCAGCCGCTGCTCGTGCTCCAGCCCAAGCCATTGCGCCACCGCGCCCGTAGCCACCACCACGGTGCGCGTCAGAACCTCCTCGCCCTCCGACGTCGTCAGACGCAGGGGCTGCGAGGTCAGGTCCACCGACACGATGTCTTCCGTGCGCACGCGGGTTCCGAATCGCTCGGCCTGAGCTCTCATGTCCAGCATGAGCTGCTGCCCGTCCACGCCCGTGGGGAACCCCGGGTAGTTTTCCACCTCGGTGGTATACATGAGCTGGCCGCCCGGGATCATGTCCGGGCTGGGCAGGCCCTCGAACACGAGTGGTTCGAGCTCCGCCCGCGCGGCGTACACGGCCGCGGTCCAGCCGGCTGGCCCCGACCCTATTATCACGATCTGCTCGATCTGTCGATCGCTCATCTTTCTCACTGCCTCTTTTTCGAACTGGGTGTGTTCCGCCCAACGCCGGACCCTCGAAGCCGGGTTCCGAGGCGTCGGCGGAACTCACGAACCGCAACCTACATTCCGGCGCAACCCCGGGTAGGCGGCGCAACCCGCTGTGCCGCGCGGCAGCCTGTCGCGCGCTGGCGCCCTATAGGCCCCATGCGTACGTTGGTTCCCGGGGGGTGAGGCCTCGGTACGGCACCGGACGGGTGATGCGGTCGGAAGAGGATATAGAGCGTCTACTGGGGGCGCTTCGGGGGGTAAGCTCGAGCCGGGTGATCATGGCGTCCGATGGGCGCATCGTGGAGATCCACGTCCTTTCGACCCCAGAATTCCACCCAAAGCAGGTCGTTCGCAACGTCGAATCGGCGCTGAGCGCGGCGCTTCGCATCGACGTCGACCGCCGCATCATCAGCGTGAGCCAACTCGAGGAAGACATGCCGCCGGCACGCGCAGATGGCGGCGCCGGTGATGGCCTCGAGGCAACGCGAGGACGCCAGCGGGGCGAGATCAGGCCCGGCGCTCCGACCGGCGACACCGATCCTGACTCGAGCGTCGTAATCCCGATCAGGAGGGATACGAGCTTCCTGCATGCTCAACCCGAGCGGGTTCGATTCGCGGGCATCCGCACCCATACCCACTCCTCGCGATCGGTGGCGTGCGAGGTCCTCCTGACGCTCGACGGGCAGGAATTCGTCGGGCGAGAGGAAGCCCCCGACACCGAGAGCGGCCGACTCAGCGCGGCCGCCCGCGCCACGTTCCTGGCGCTGGAGGCGGCGTTGGGCCAGGCTCCTGCCGTCCTGGAGGGTGTGTCCGCCGTCGACGCCGACGCCGGACGCTACGTTCTGGTTCTCGCGCGCGGCTTCTCGGGGCGCGACAGGGTCCAACTCGTCGGCACCGCCCGGCTGCGTGGCGCCGCCGAGGACGCCGCCGTAATGGCCACCCTGCAGGCTCTCGATCGCTGGCTCACGGCCGACGCCGCGGCCGGCTGATGAAGCACCCACTCGGCGCCGCCGAGAGGTCGGCCCCGGGCGCGCTGGCCGCAGTCGAGGAGATCGAGGGCGTGCACGCCGCGTGGCTGCGGATCGATCCGCGGGACGCGGGAGCGGTCGGCGAGATGGTGCTCGCGGTAGAACTCGGCGCTGAGCCGGACAGGGTGCGCGACGAGGCTCTGGAAGCGCTCGCGGCGCGAGGACTTCGGCTCGACCCAGCCGCGCTCCGGATCGCCGTGCTGGAAGGCCAGGGTGAGTTGCCGGAGGCCGCGCCGAGCCGGTGGACCCGTCCGCTGGTACGGCACGACCTGCAGATCCTGCGCGGCGACCGCCGCGCCACGTGCTGCGTAGAGCTCCGCCACGACGGCTTGGTCGTGGCTGCCGAGGCCTCCGACCTGGATTCCGGCACGGGGCGCGCACGCGCGGCCGCGCGTGCCACGCTGGGGGCCGCCGAGGAGGCCTACCCGGGCTGTTCCCTCGGGCTGCAGGGCCTGCGCCTGATCGACCTGGGCGGCAGGCCCCACATCGCGCTGACGGTAGAGGCCGTGTCCGAGCGCCGATCGGCTCGCCTCGCCGCTCTCGCGGCGGTGGATCCGTCCCCGGAGGAGGCGGCGTGCCTGGCCGCCCTGGGCGCCATCGAACGGTGGCTCTCGGCCTGATCGAGGCAGGTCCTCAGGGTGAGAGGCGCCGGCTTCCGTCCCCCTGGTAGGCAAACTCCACCGTCACGCAGCCCGGCTCCGCGCCCGGGCAGTAGTAGCCCAACACGCGCAGCTTCGCGTACTTCCCGGCTGCCGTGCGGATGACGAATGTGCCGGACTCGGGCTCCAACAGATGCGACAGGAAGTGGTAGGCGTACCACTCGTCCAGGACCGCGCTTACGGTGTCTCCGCTCGGCGTAACCAGGCTCGCCGAGTAGCCCCGCTCGGCCGCCTCGAAGAGCGAGTCGAACGGGCTCTCGCTGAAGAGTACGCCCGCGCCGCCCGCGAATTCCGCGCCGCCGTTGACGGCGAGCCGGTGGCGCTGCGCGGCGACGTCCCAGGCGCCGGCCATGTCCTCCACCGCGCCCACGCGGCGCCGCGCGATGTCGAGGCCGACCCAACCCTCGCCGGCGCGCGCGTCGATGGTCAGCGTGTCGGGACCCGCGAACCCCTCGGGCTCGTCTCGATCCGCCGGCGGCGAGGGCGCGTAAGACGTCACCTCCGGCCTCACCAGCGACGAGATCAGTAGCACCCCGATCAACACCAGAAACGCCGCGGCGATGGCCAGCAGCCACGGCGGCCGGGAGCCCGGGTAATCGCCTCCCGCGGGCGGGGTCGACCCGGGCGTCCCGTCCGCGCTACGCAAGGAACCGGTCAATCAGTCTCATGCCTGCCGAGCGAAGTCATCGTGGCGGTCGGTCCCGCCGACCGGAGCCTACGTTTCCACCCTCCGCCGCCTGAGACAAGGGCCCGGCGCACGAGCGTTCGATCCGTTCTATACGGCGGGCGGCGCGGATTGAAACATTCGCCGGAGAACCACGTCTTTCCGGAGGAAGCAATGTCACATATCGGCCCAACCGCCTCGCTGGCGATCGCCATCGCCCTCGCCGCGCCGGCGGCGTGCCAGCGCCCCGACAGCCCGCAGCCAGTGGATCACCCCGTGATCGAATCGTTCGCCAGCCGCGTCTTCGAGCTCGGTCTCGCGCCCGCCATGGCCGTGGCGGTGGTGCAGGGCGATTCGATCGTGTACCTGGACGCGTTCGGCCTGGCCGACATCGAGCGCGGCCGCCCGGCGACGATCGAAACCGGCTTCTACATCGCGTCGTCCACCAAGCCGTTCGTGGGGCTCGCGGCGTCCCTGCTCCACGCTCGTGGCGAGATAGACCTGGACGCGGCCGTCACCGACTACCTGCCCGACGCCGAGCTGCCGCAAGACGACGGCTCACCGTTGAGCCTGCGCGATCTGCTCACGCACACGCACGGGGTGTCCAACGACGGGCCGCTCACCTTCCGCGCGGCGTTCTCAGGAGCCGGCGAGCGGGACGAGATGATCGCGCTCATCGGCGAACACGGTCCCGCCGAAGCGGGGCGCGCCTTCGAGTACGGCAACGTCGGCTACAACGTGGCGAGCCTGGCACTGGCAACAGCGCTGGGCGAAACCTGGAAGCAAACCGTGGGGCGCGACATCCTGGAGCCCGTGGGCATGGCCGCCACCACCCCCAACGTGTCCACGCTGGACAGCGCCTCCCTCGCCATGCCGTACGCGGCCGAAGCCGAGGGCTTTTCGCGCCGGCACTACGCCAAGACGGACGCCAACATGCACGCCGCGGGGGGGCTGGTTACCACCGCGGCGGACCTGGCCCGCTGGCTGGAGGTGAACATGAGCGGGGGGAC
Source organism: Gemmatimonadota bacterium (assembly GCA_039715185.1). Taxonomy (NCBI): domain Bacteria; kingdom Pseudomonadati; phylum Gemmatimonadota; species Gemmatimonadota bacterium. The sequence goes on along the minus strand of JBDLIA010000102.1, from coordinate 2,446 downwards.
GGTCGATGGCCGCAGGGTGTTCCCCGAGGAGGTGCTCGCCGAGGCCCACCGGCCGCACGCCACCCAGGACAACGCGTTCGACGAGTTCACCCGCGAAGGCTACGGCCTGGGCTGGCACGTGGGACACTACAAGGGCGAGCGCCAACTCCATCACTTCGGCGGCTTCAGCGGCTTCCACGCCCACGTTTCGTTCATGCCCGAGCGCCGCATAGGCGTAGCGGTGGTCACCAACGAGTCCACGGTGGGCTCGCTGCTCGCGCTACTGACGGCCCGTTTCGCCTACGACGTGCTTCTGGACACGCCCGACCTGGAGGCCCAGGCGGACTCCCTGCTCGAGAGGTTCGGGGCACAGGTGGAGATGATGCGGGGGCGCATCGGCGAAGACCGCGCGCGTCGGGCGGCGCGGCCCGCCCAGCCGGCGAGGCCGTTCGGCGACTACGCCGGCGCCTACGCCAACGCTCAGTGGGGCACCATCGTGTTCGCGTTGGAAGGCGACGGCATGGTCGCGACGATGGGCCCGCTCCGCTCCGGCGTGGAGGTGCTCGATATCTCCCGGGAGGCTCTCCGCGTGGAACTCACGGGGCGCGGCTCGGTCGCGTCGTTCGTGTTTGGCGACGCTCCCCGGGCGGAGGCGGTAGTCGTGTTCGGCCAGCGTTTCGAGCGGCTGCCCTAGCGGGCGCGCCGACGCCGATCAAGCGAGATCGCCCGGAGCGCCGGGCGGGCGGCCAGGGTGGCCGGAAGTTCCGAATCAACCTACTTCGTCTGGTATTCCGTGGCTTTCGCCCCGGCCACGAACCGGCAGAAGCCCTCGTTGTAGGCCCGCTTGCGGATCTCCCAGACGCGCTGCACCCCGGGCAGGCTCAGGTAGCCGGAAAACTGCGCCACCATCGCGGTCCAGATTCTGGGATCCAACCTGCCCGCGTCGTACTGGTAGAACGCGTCCTCCCATACGCGGAAGACGCCCTGGATCATGGCGATGAAGCGCAGCCTGTCGGGTTCGCTCAGCGCCTCGAAGTCGGTCTTGCCGCGCGAGAACACCTCGGCGAGGCCGAGATCCTGGAACGACGTGATCGAGGCCCGAAAAGCCTCGTTCAGCTCGTGGACCGCGGCTATGCGCGATTCGCGGTTCTGCTGGCGGATCTGCGAGGCGAGGTAGACGAGGGTGATCACTACCGCGATCGCCCCGACCGTCTCACCGATAGCCCCAACGGCGTCCCAGTTCATTGGGGCACAAGTGTGCTGCTCCGGGGCACCGGCGGCAAGATGGCCGCCCCGGCCTAGGAGGCGGTCGCGAAGCGGCGGTACGCGGCCGGCGTGAGGCCCGTGGCTCTGCGGAAGATGCGGGTCAGGTGACTCTGGTCCGCGAAGCCGGACTGCAAGGCAACCCGGGCGATCGGTACGCTCCCGCCGGACAGCAGCCCTGCCGCGCGCTCCACGCGGCGGCGGTGGATCCAGCTCGTCACCGAAACCCCGTGGTGGCGCCGGAACGCGCGCGTCAGCGACACCGGGTGCACGCCGGCGGTCTGCGCCAGGCGCCAGACCCGGATCGGCCGGGCCGGGTCGTCGTCGATCCGCTCGCGCACGCGGCGCAGCCACCGCGGCGGCTGGTCGTCGCGGCCGAGGCCGCCTTCGGTAACCGCGCCAAGCACGCCGAACAGCGCCAGGCCCGCCTCCTCCGCGCGGCCGTTCGCGTCCTTCAGGACCTGCGCGAACTCGAGCATGGCTCGCGCGGCGGGCCCGCCATGGATCCATTTCCAGCCGAGTCGGCCAGTATCGCCTTCCTCGATGGAGCGGGACACGACTCCATCCAGCACCACCTGGAACGTGCGTGCGCCAGCCGAGCCGAACCTGTCACTGTGCTCCGTCCCGGCAGGTTTCACGACTACGCTGAGAGCGCCCGCCCGCGCCTCGGCCGAACCGGCGCGCTCCACGAGCGAGCCGCCGCACACGAGCGTCAGCGTATCGACCGGATGGGAGTGGGCCGCGTGGCTCTCCCCCGCCGCGTAGTCCACGAAGAGAGCGCTACAATCCGGCCCAGCGTGCGAAGGGCGTTTCGTGGCTCGTGACATGCTCCGGCATACGGCGCCGCGAGCGCGGCGGTTTCATCCGTTCAATATCGATCCGGACGATGGCCCGATCTTCGGCGCATGGATCCTTCAGATGCCTCGGCGCCGGCACCGCCCGGACGCACCGGAGCCCGAACGAGCCCGGCGAGGAGCCGCGTCCTGCGGCGGTTCGCGCCGGCCGCGCTCACCTGGACGCTCGTCGCGGTGGAAGCCCTCGCCATGGGGGAGGCCGGCTGGCAGAAGTTCGAGAGCGCCGCAGGGTGGAGGCACTGGTTCGAGGTCTTCGGATACCCGGCGTGGATGTCGGCGGCGGTGGGATCCGCCGAAATCGCCGCCGCCCTCCTGCTCCTCGTCCCGTCGCTGTCGGCCTACGCGGCCGC
>JBDLIA010000101.1 GCA_039715185.1 Gemmatimonadota bacterium | reverse complement strand
TAGCCCACTCGTTCCTACGGACGCGGACGGACGCCAGTGGGCACAACTTCGCGGGAATCCGCCGTGGTTGTGGGCGAACTAGCGTTTGCCGGTTGCGTGGTTTACGCTTTGCAAGCAGGGGGTCGCCGGTTCGATTCCGGCCAGGTCCACGGCCCGTAGCTAATGCGGCGCGAAGCCACCGGCCGACCAATCCTTCCACAACCGCTCGGTTGACCTGCAGATCGCCAGTCCTCGCCCTGCGTCGCCATCAAGTGGTAGCAACCTCGAGTAGGCACGTGGCTTGCTCGCAGGCTCTCTCACACGCCGCGGAAGGCGCCTCCCCCAAGTCCTCCGCTCCGTCGGATCGCCCCGGCTGTAGGAGCCCCTCCGCGTGCCCCTGGACAGGTCGCCTCTGCGGGTTAACGATGGAAGCGGCGCGGTGCCGTATCCGTGTCTGTGCTTTTCGTACGAGCGTTCTCGGCTGGTCTGATGTCGAGCACCTGCGTTCCACCCGCGCTCGATGTCGAGGAAAGATCCCTGGTTCAGGCCGTGGGCGCCGGGGACCGCGAGGCGCTCGCGAGCTTGTTCGAGACCTACGCCGCTCCGATGAAACGGGTCGCACTGGCCGTCACGGGGTCGGCGATGGAGGCCGAGGACGTCGTGCAGGACGTCTTCCTCCGCCTGCCGGAATCGATCGCCACGTTCGAGTGCCGCTGCCCGCTGTGGGGTTGGCTCCGGCGGGTCACGATCCTGCGGGCGCGCATGGCGGTTCGGGCCCGCCGCCGTCGCCGCGAATCTTCGCTCGCCTACGAGGCACAGGCCCCCGGATCACCGGATACGCAAGTCGAGCTGATCGCGCTGGAGCGAGCGATCGCGTTGCTCCCGCCGCGCTACCGCGCGGTGCTGCTCATGCGGGAGCTGGGAGGGCTCACGCACCAGGAGATCGGCCGCGCGCTCGGGACGACCGCCAATGTCTCCTGTGTCACGCTATCCCGAGCGCGAAGCAGGCTGCGGCACGATCTGGACGTCGCGGGCCCGGAAAGAGGGTAGCGCGCACCGCGGGGCCAGACACCGCATCTCACACGTATCCGAACGGCTCGCTCGAGGGGCGCCACCTGATCGCTCCGTCGACACACGAGATGCCTACATGAGGGGTGGCCCCGACGTCCACGCGCAGGGAGTCCGAGAGACCTCGCCGCGGCAGCGTTACCTCCAACATGACCGAATCGTCGGGGACCGGGTGGTCGAACGAGTCGGCCAGGCTGATCCGATAGTCGGTCCGGACGGCCTCGCGGCGGTACACCTCCTCGCCGTCCACGCGCACCAGGACGGGCTCGTCGTCGAACCCGTCCTGGAGCGCCACGTGCAGCCGCCGCTCCCGGGTGGCCATGCGCCTCCGCTATTTCTTCGCTTTCTTGGCCCTGTTGCTGGACTTCGTCCGGGACTTGCCGGCCTTGGCGTAGGCCTTCTGTCGCGCGTCCATCTCCTGCACCACCGACGGGAGCACGTTCCTGTCGCTCAGCGTTTCCTTGGCGGTCTCCAGGGTCTCTACCGCCGCCATGGGGTTGCCTTCCTCGGCGAGGAACTCGGTGAACTGCTCCACCGCCTGCCGGTAGTCGATGTGCCCGAGCGTGTCGGCCGCTATCTCGGGTTCGTCGATCAACGTTCTCGACAGCGCCTGCTCCGCCTCGTCTGGCTTCGCACCGATGACCTGGAACTGCTTCACCACGTCCAGGGCGCCGGCCGCCCGGGCCTCGCGGAACCCCTCGGTCTCTCCCTCTACCTGGAGGAGCTTGTAGTCCCGCATGAGCGGGTTGGCGAGCGCGAGCCGCGCGTGGACGGCCACCCGGCGTTCGTCGAGCTGATCGGCCACCTCCCGCAGCGTGTCGTTCGCCTTTTCCAGGTGGCGGCTGCCGTGGAACGCGAGCACGCGCCCCACGTCCTCGGTGAAGAAGTCCTGCGCCAGGAACTGCTCCTCGTAGCTGCGGGGCGGCGCCACGCGGACCCGGAGGGCGTTCGAGACGACGTCCTCCTCGCCGATCCGGAGCGACGCCTGGACATCGTACATGCCGGGCTCGTCGATCTCCCAGCCGCCGACGCCGGTGCCGATCCGGAGCGGCGCGTACAGCGACTCCCCGGGGACGAGGACCTTCTGCTCGCCGTGATGGCAGTACTGCGCCAGCGGCCTCCACAGCCGGGCCGGCTCGCCCCGCTTCCTGATCACGACCGTGAGCGCGTCGGGCCGCTCGAGGATCGCCTCCTCCACGATGAGCGGTTGGGTCGAGGTGTTCGTGAGCTTGAGCTCGACCACGACGGGCTCCATGAACTCGAAGTAGTCGAGACTACGGTGCACGCGGATCTCGAGCCCGTAGGCGGAGCCGGGCAGGACGTTCGCCTGCTCGAACCCGTGGTGATCGAACCAGTCGGCATTCCCCATCTGGACAAAGCGCGCGGGGGCGTGCCGCATGAAGAGGAGCTCGCTGGGGCTGAACCGGAATTCGAAGTCCGCGAAGAACGACGCCTGCCCGCCCGACACGTAGTAGGGATAGTTCATGAAGCTCCGCGCCTCCGGCTCGTTCGCCAGCGGAATCCACGGTGTTCCCAGGGCCTTCTGCCACGAGTGCGCGAGGTTGAACGCGTGCCCCATCTCGTGGCAGGCGGTCCAGAACTTCATACGACGCACCCAGGCCGCCCCGTTGGGGTCGGTGCCCGGCGCGTTGTTGATGAAGGAGTCGTTGAAGATGGCGGTGCCCTGGCGGTGGTTCGGGCCGATGTCGTCGAACATGATGCCGCCCAGGCCCGTGCCCGCGTCGTGGAGCGCGGCGAACAGGACCCACATGGCCCACTGCGGCTGGTCGGCGAAGCGCGACCAGTAGATCTGCATCGCGTCGTGCATCTCCATGTCGCTCCAGCGGGCGTTGGGACCGGCCCCCCCGATCGGCAGCCCTCCCGTCGAGGAGGTCACCTGGAGGCCGGCCCGGCGGAAGACCGTATCGATGGTGAGGTTCTCGGCCGGCAAGCCCGGGGGCCGGTTGGGGTGGTCGCCGGTGTTGATGTTCGTGACCGCCGTCGTACCCGCGACGCAGTCGTATTCGAAGTCCACCGGGTGCGCGTAAGGCGACAGCCAGCGGTACTGCCGCACGCGCGTGGGCACGCCGCGGCCCGTGAAGCGGACCACGACTCGGCGGTTGCCCGGGAACCACGACTTCGTGACCTGGATCGTGAGACCTGAATGAGGGAGCCACGCAGTGTCACCGTTCTTGTACCAGATCGAGCCGGCGTAGGTGTTGGCCCCGATGGCCCGCAAGTCCGCGATCCAGTGGACGCGGGTAGCGAGCCCGCTGGTGATGGTTCCGCTCGCCTTCAAGAGCGGATAGCGGCCGTCCACGTCGAGACGGAGCTCCTCACGGCGGAACCACGGCGCCGCCGCCGACGTCTCGAGCGCCTCTGTGACCGACTCGGCGGCCGTGATCTCCGGCTCGATGGCTTCCTCTTCCGCCTCCGCCCCACCGGGACTGGGCGGGCGGACCGGGAGGGGCAGGGGCAGTGGGATGGGCCGTAGCGACCACTTCCATTCGTACAGGCCGCTCGCCTGGAGCAGCCACGGTGGAAGCGGGAGCGGCTGGATCGGCACCCCCAGCGCCCAAGGCGCCGCCTCCTCGAGCGCCGCGGCGCGCGCTGCCTGGGCCTCGACCTGTTCGTGCAGGTCCAGGTCGATGTGGTGTTCGAGCTCTGTGGTAGTGCCGACGTTCTTCGAGCCGCCGTCCTTCGTCATGATTGGCCTCCGGCGTGATGGGATGGATTCGGTGGGCAAGGAGCGGCCCTGCAACTTCGTGAGGAGACGTCCGCCGTTGCGGCCGTCGGACCACGAGGAGTCGGGGGTCATGCAGGGCGTCGGGCTCGTGCGGGGGAGCGCTTCCGGCGCCTTGGTACCCGCCCTGTCTGAAAGCTGGTTGCCGCGAGTGGGGGATTCCTTAACGTCAGCGACCTGTGCATTGACCCGGAAACCTGCGCCGTGCCTGCGTAGTCTCCCAACCTCGACTACGTAATCGCTGCCGCCGGCCTGTACCCTCCCCGGGCGCATCATCCAGCGAGGCTCCACCCAGATGGTGGCGTCACTTCATCGCTGCGAGGAGAGCGCGTTGAGCGGGCACACCGCGGATCCAACCGAACCACGACCCCGGCGGAGCGAGCGCTATTTCGCCTGGCTGCTGACAAGGCGCGCCCTGGTACTGGCGGCGGCGGGCGGCATCACGGTCGCGGCGTTGATAGGCGCCTCGCGCGTGCGGGTCGATGTCGACGTCGAGCAGTTCATCCCCTCGTGGGGCGCGGCTCGCGCGACGTACGACGACTACAAGCTCGCCTTCTCCAAGGAAGACACGAGGTTCTCGGCCTTCTGGCGCAGTCGGCACTCGCCCGGGGAGGCGCTCTACGGGGAGCTCGAGCGGATCGCGACGCAGTTCGAGGAAGTCGGCCTCGAGGACGTGCAATGGATCGGCGGGGTCACCGTCGCGGATCAGGTCGAGCTGGACGGTGAGAGGACGCTCAGCATACACCCGCTGGTCGACGTCGACAGTCTGAGCGATGACTACGTCCTGCGTACCCTGGAGCGGCACCGCGACGACGCGCTGTACACGGGCTACCTGTGGAACGCGGACCAGACCGCGTTCGGCGTGCACGGCTACCTTCCGGAGGCCCGCAACGAGGACCGCCAGCGACGTGAGGCCGAGGCCGCGCTGACGGCCCGACTCGACTCGCTGGACCTCGACGGGGCGAGCATCGCGCTCAGCGGTATCCCCCTGCTCCGCTCCCGGTCTCCGCGCCTGCTTCAGGCCGACATTCTGGTCTTCCTGGGCGGCGGGCTGATCCTGGCCTTCGCGCTGCTCTGGATCGCGTTTCGCCGAGTGCGACTGGTTCTGCTCTCTCTGGCATCGGTGGTGCCGGGCTACCTGTGCACGCTGGGCGTGATGGGCTTGCTCGACAAACCGATAACGATGCTCACGAGCTTCATCCCCATCGTCGTGCTCGTGGTGGGGGTCAGCGACTCCATCCACATCGTACAGCATTTCAGGAGCCTGCGGCCCGAGGCGTCGAACTCCGACGCCGCCGTGGCCGCGCTCGGCGACATGGCGATGCCCTGCTTCTACACCTCCATCACGACCGCTGTAGGGTTTCTCAGTCTGGCCGGGACCGGGATCGGCATCGTGGTGGACTTCGGGCTGTTCACCGCGCTCGCGATCCTGCTCACCTACGCCTTCAGCATGACGGCTCTACCGGTTCTGCTCGCCGGCTCGCGGTCCGCCGCGGTTGCGGACACTTCTGTGTCCGCCCTTTCCGTGCTCAGCGGCATCGCGAACGCGGCCGCCCGGAGGGCCCGCCGCCCCTCGGCGGGCATCGCCGCCGCGTTCGGGCTGGTGGGACTGGCCTGCATCGTCGGAGCGGCAGGTCTGCGGGAGAACACCTTCATGGTCGACGACTACAAGGAAAGCTCCGAGATAATGCGTGACCTGCGCTGGATAGAGGCCTCCGGCTTCGGTCTGTTCCAGATCAACGTGTTCCTGGAGCAGGATGGCGAGACGCCGCTCCACGATCCGTCGATGCTCCGCTGGATGGACGACCTGCAGAAGACCGTCAGCGCCGATCCCGTCGTCACCGCCGCGGTGGGGCCACCTGAGTTGTTCAAGCAGCTCAGGGGCGCGTTCCTGGAAGGCTCGGACGATGATCGTACGATTCCGGAAAGCAGCGACGAGGCGGGTCAGCTGCTGTTCCTGGCCTCCCTGGAAGACGACGGGTTCGCCGACGACGTCTATCGGCAGCACGACGGCGTGGCCCAGTCCATGTTCACGGTCCGGGACGCGGGTTCGGAGCGGATTCAGCCAATCCTGCGCCGCATCGACCGATACATCGAGGCCAATCCTCCTCCGGTGGGGAAGGCGACCACCACGGGACTGGTCACCATGGTAAGCGACTTCACCGCGAGGCTGCTGAGGAGCTTCGGGCCGAGCCTCGCTCTGACAGTCATACTGATCTTCGCGATCATGGTCGTGATGCTGAAGTCGGTCCCCCGAGCGCTGCTCGCGCTGATCCCCAACTTCTTTCCGCTGCTGGTACTGCTGGGCGTCATGCGCCTGGGCGGGTTCGACCTCAAGCCGTCGACGATCCTCGTGTTCTCGATCGCGTTCGGGCTGGCGGTGGACGACACGATCCACCTGCTGGGTCGCCTGCGAGGCGCGCTCGACCGCGGCGCGGACCTGACCGAGGCGCTGGACGAAAGCCTGGCCGGCGCGGGGGCCACGGTACTGCTGACCAGCACGCTGATCGTGGCCGGATTCAGCCTGCTCATGCTTTCCCAGTTCGAGGTGCTGTTCCTGATCGGCATGCTCACGGCGGTCAGCGCGCTGGCGGCCGTGACGGCGGACCTGCTGCTTCTACCACTGGTCCTGCGCGCCGCCGACGCGCTGGGACGTCGCGCGTCCAGAGCGCTCCCCCTCGTCGCCCTCGCCGGTCTGGGGGCGGTCGCGGCGCCCGGATCCACGGCCGCTCTGTCCGCTCAGGAAGCGACCGCCGAGGCGCGGCGAGGGCGCGCGATCGCGGTCGAGGCAGAGGCCAGGGACCGCGGCTGGCACGACTTCTCGGCGCGCCTGACGATGGTGCTCCGCGACGCCGATGGCGACGAGCGGACTCGCGAGCTGCGAACCTCGACGCTCGAGGGAACGGACGACGGTGACAAGACGCTCGTGGTCTTCGACAGTCCCTCCGACCTGCAGGGAACCACCCTGCTCACGCACTCCCATCACGATCGTTCGGACGACCAGTGGATCTACCTGCCCGCGTTCAAGCGCGTGAAGCGCGTCGCCTCCGGAAGCCAGTCCTCCTCGTTCATGGGCAGCGAGTTCGCGTACGAGGACATCGGCGCGCAGGGGGTGGACAGGTACCGATACCGGTACGTGCGCGAGGAGGCCCTGGACGGCCTCGACTCCTTCGTCGTGGAGCGGCGCCCGGTGGACCCGGCATCCGGCTACGGCAGGCAGGTGATGTGGGTGGATAGCCTGGAGTACCGGGTTCTGCGCATCGACTACTACGACCGGAAGGATCAGCCGCTCAAGACTCTCCGCGTGAGGAACTATCGCCGATACGAGGACCGCCATTGGCGCCCCGCCGAGATGCACATGCGGAACCACGCCACGGGCAAGAGCACGACCCTGATCTGGCGGGATCTTGTTTTCGAGGACGGGCTGACGGAACGGGACTTCGCCCGCGGGGCCCTCGGCCGGGCGCGTTGAATGGCGAAGCGGGCGTGCGAAACTCGCTGGCACGAATCGGCTTCGGTCGCGCTGCTCGCGCTGGTGTGCGCCGGGGTGGCGCTCCCCGCCGCGGCCTCGGCGCAGTGGGACGGCAGCGTCTCCTCGTCGCTGAGGATGCACGGTGGAGACGCGCTCGCCGGCTCGGCCCACGGCGAGGTGGATCTCAGCGTCCGGGCGCGGGCGACCTGGCAATGGGATGACAGGCGCCAGTCGCTAACGGTAGAGCCGTTCCTGCGGCTCGACCTCCTGGCCGATGGACGGTCCCGGCTGGATTTCCGGGACCTGAGCTGGACCAGGGCATGGAATCGCTGGGCGCTCGTCGTCGGGTCACGGGAGGTTTTCTGGGGGACCGCGGAGTCTCGCCATCTGATCGACGAGATCAATCAAAGAGAGCCCACCGCGACGATCCGGGGCTACGACAAGCTCGCTCAGCCCATGCTGTCGGCGAAGGCGTTCATGGACTGGGGAGTTCTCGAGGCCTTCCTGCTGCCCTTCTTTCGGCCCCGACCTTTCCATGGGCGGTCCGGACGCCTCTCGTCTCCGCTGCCCGTGGCCGATGAAACGGCCGTATTCGAGGCGGGTTCGGGGAGATTCCACCCGGACCTGGCCGCGCGCTGGTCGCACTCCTTGCGGGCGTGGGACGCGGGATTGGCGTTCTTCTACGGCAATGGCCGCGACCCGCGACTCGAGCAGTCCGGCGATACGGTCTGGATCCCGCACTACGATGTCGTGAACAGGACCATGATCGACGTGCAGTGGACCGCGAGTCGGTGGCTGGTCAAGGCCGAGGCGGTTACGCGGGGCTCCGCACTGTCCCGTTACTCGGCGGCGGTCGGGGGCGTGGAGTTCGCTCCGCGGGATTTCGCCAGCGTGTTCCTGGAGTACTCCTACGATAGCCGCGGCACCGAAGCCACAACGGCCCAGGAAAACGACGTGTACGTCGGCGGGCGCCTCCTGACCCAGGACGGCTCGCTCCAGTCAGGTCTGTTCGTGGACAGGTACTCCGGGGCGGCACTGGCGACCGCTGAGGCGAGGTGGCGCTTCGGGGCCGACATCGTCCTGTCCGTCGAGGCTCGGAGATTCTGGGGCGAAGCATCCGAGCAGCCGCCACGGGCGCCTCACCAGGAATCGTTTCTGGCGATCGCCGCCGAGCGGCATTTCTGAGGCCTACGCGCCGCGGCCGAGCTTTCTGCACAGCTCTCCCAGCGTCCGCTGCTCTTCGCTGGTGAGCGTGCCGAACTCGCGGACGATGGCGTCGGCCTGACGCGGAAAGATTCTGCGGATGCGCTTCCTGCCGGCGGCGGTCAGCGCCACCAGCTTCTGGCGCCGGTCACCCTCGACCGGACGGCGCTCGACCAGTCCGTCCCTTTCCAGGTTGTCCAGGACCGTGGTGATGTTGCCCTTGGAGCTGAGGATCTTCTCGCCGAGCTGGCGCTGGTTCATGGGACCGAGGTGCAGCAGGGCCTCGAGCACCTCGAACTGGGTCCGCGTCACTCCGTGCTTCGTGATCTCCGGCTCGAGGCGAGCGGTCACCGAAGCGTAGGCGCGCATGAACTTGACGAAGGTGTTGAGCGCGCGACGGCGCCTAGCGGTTTCCCTGGAATTGCGGACCATCAAGACATGCCTCCCCCCGGCGCCCCGACCCACCTGCAACCCCTGCAGCGGAACTTTCGTCGATAGTACGATGTTAAACGATCGAACATCGAACTGTCATCCAAGAAAGCGTACGAGCGGAAACGGGCTCGGACAAGCATCGGCGACGGAGTCTGACGGTTCGAGATCAACTCCGTCGACGAAGACATGGCACAGGAGAACCCGGAGCATGACGATTCTCAGCCGCATTCCCGCGCTCGGCCGCACCTCGGTCGCCGCGGTCCTCGCGACCTCGCTTCTGTCATTCGGTTGCAGCGACGCCGCCGGCCCCCCCGATGACGAGGGTCCCACGCAGACGACATCGGTCAGCGTGCTCGACAACCGGTTCGCGCCGCCGGCCAACGCCATCGCTCCCGGAGCGACGGTGACGTGGAGTTGGGGCGGATCGAACCCGCACAACGTGACCTTCGACGACGACGCGATCGGCAACTCGTCGACCCAGACGGGCGGATCCTTCCAGAAGGCCTTCGCCGACGCGGGGGAGTACACGTACTTCTGCACCGTGCACGGGAGGTCGGTGATGTCGGGCCGGGTGGTGGTGGGTAGCTAGCCCGGCCGCCGGACCGTTTCGGCCGGCGTGTTCCCCCGGCTAAGATTGCCGGCCAAGCCGGGAGTCTCAGACGGGGGAGCGCAAACGCATGAAGATCTGGGTCGACGCCGATGCGGCCCCGCGCGACGTGAAGGATGTAGTGGCGCGGGCCGCGGCGCGCATCGAGTCGGAGGCCGTGTTCGTCGCCAACCGGCGCCTCTACACACCCGCCAACAACCGCTTCGTCAGCGCCGAGACCGTCGCGGGCGGCCCCGACGCCGCTGACGATTACATAGCCGAGGCGGCCGAGCCCGGAGACCTCGCCATCACCGCGGACATCCCGCTCGCCGCGCGGCTGGTGGAGAAGGGAGTCGCGGTCATCGACCCGCGCGGCACCGAGTACACGGCGGAGAACGTGGGCGAGCGGCTGTCGGTGCGCGACTTCATGGACGGCCTGCGGGCCGCGGGCGTAGAGACGGGTGGACCGAGCGGGTTCGGCCCCAAGGACAAGCGCGCCTTCGCGGCGACCTTCGACCGGGTGCTGACTCGCCTGGTCAGGGCGCAGCAGAGGAGCGCCGGCTAGACGACGCCCGCCGTCACGCGACCCCGCATACGCCGGTTTCGGGCAGCACCAGCTCGACGTCGCGCGCCGAGTCCAGGTCGCCGGCCAGCGCCGCGACCACCGAACGCACCTGTTCGTAGCCCGTGCGCAGGAGGAAGGTGGGCGCGCGCCCGTAGCTCTTCATGCCGACGATGAAGAAGCCCGGCTCGGGGTGTGACAGCTCGGCGAAGCCGTGCGGCGGCACGGTGCCGCAACTGTGGACGTTGGGGTCGATCAGCGGCGCGAGCAGGGTCGGGCTTTCCACCGCGGGGTCGATCGCCAGCCGCAGCTCCCTCAGCATGTCCAGGTCCGGGCGGAAGCCGGTCACCGCGATGATTTCGTCGATGCCGATCATGGTGCCGTTGCGACCCTGCACGCGCAGCGCTCCGGAGCCTCCCTCCAAGGCCTCGGTGCGGAATCCAGGCACCACCTCGATCGCGCCGCTCGCCACCAGCTCCCGGACGCGCGAGCCGAGCGAGCCGCGCGCGGGGAGCTGGTCGGCGGCGCCGTTGCCCAACCGCGGTTCCGACCCGCGTAGCGCCCACACGACTTCCGTGGCCGGCTCCTGCTCGGCAAGCGCGCACAGGTCCAGCAGGGCGTTCAGCGCGGAATCGCCCGCGCCCACGACCAGCACCCGGCGGCCGGCGTAGCGCCCCCTCTCCGCCCCCGACACGTCGGGGATGCGGCGGGAGATGAGATCGCCGTGCTCGGCTTCACCCAGGGCCGACAGGCCCGCCGAGCCGAGCGGGTTGGGGTTGCCCCACGTCCCTGACGCGTCGATCACCGCGCTCGCGAGAAACCGCTCCTCGACGCCATCCTCACCCCGCGAGTGGATAACGAACGGCGCGTCCTCGCGCCCGCGGTCGCTGAGCTTGTCGATGCCGGAGCGGCTCACTCCGACCACCCGGCGCCCGTACCGGATCGCCGACCGGATCGCCGGGAGGTCCGCGAGGGGCTCGATCAACCGCTCGACCAACTCCGCGCCCGTGGGAAGCTCATCGTCCGGCGGCGCCGCCCAACCGGCGTCGCCCAGGACTCGCCGCGCGAGCGGATCGACGTTGTACTCCCAGGGCGAGAACATCCCCACGTGTGCCCAGTCCCGCACGTACGTTCCCGGGCCCTCGCCGGCCTCGAGGATCAGCGGGCGCATGCCCCGCTCGGCGACGTGGAGCGCCGCGGTGAGTCCCACCGGCCCCGCGCCGATGATCGCGACCGGAAGCTCCTCGGTGCGGGTTCCGCGGGGCATCGACAGAGTTATCATCGTAATCTCACGATCATAGAGTGCAAAAAAAATCGACGGCGGCCGCGCTCAGAAGATCTCTCCGACCTTGGTCCTGAACCACTCAATGTTCTCCTCGTGCAGGCAGTAGCTGGTGGCGGGCCCCTCGACCGTTCCGTCCACCCAGCCGGTGTCCCTGAGGACCTTCAGGTGCTGCGAGACCGTCGCCTGCGAGCGCGGCAGGTGGTCGACGATGCTGCCCGTGATGCACCCGGGGTGCGTGAGCAGGAACTGCAGGATCTCGAAGCGGAT
>JBDLIA010000100.1 GCA_039715185.1 Gemmatimonadota bacterium | reverse complement strand
GGCGCGGTGAGCGGTCAGTGGAACGTCCTCGACGCGTTCCTCATTCCCGCCATCGGCAGCGAGTCGTTCGCCTTCATCCTGCTGGTCTACCTGTGGGCGCTGGGCGGGCTGATCGGCCTGTGGACGCGCACCGGCGGGGCGCGCCACTTCGCGGAAGTGACCGGCCGGCGCATCGTGCGGGGGCCTCGGTCGGCCAAGTTCTTCGCCTGGTTGGTGGGCATCATCTTCCACCAGGGCGGGACCATCTCTACCATCCTCGCCGGCACCACCGTACGGCCGGTGACGGACGCGCAGAGGGTCAGCCACGAGGAGGTCAGCTACGTAATCGACTCCACGGCGTCTCCGGTGGCGACGCTCATCCCGCTCAACGCCTGGCCCCTGTACGTGAGCGGCCTGGTCGTCGGCACCATCCCGCTGTTCGCCACCGAGGCGGACGCGGTGCGGTTCTTCTTCCGATCGGTGCCGTTCAACTTCTACGCGCTCTTCGCGGTCACCATGACCCTGCTGTTCGCCTGGGACGGCATACCGTGGGTGGGGCGCAAGATGGCCGCGGCGCGGGAGCGGGCGCGGGCGACCGGGGAGCTGGACGCGCCGGGAGCGGAGCCCCTCGCGGCCGCCGAACTCACTGCCGACAAGGTGCCCGAGGGCTACCCGACGGGCCTGTCGGATTTCGTCGTGCCGCTGGGAGTGCTGATCGGGGTGGCTGCCTCGGGCGTGGTGCCGGGGCTGCTCGCGCGGGATCTCTCCAGCGTGAACGTCCCCATCGCGGAGGCGTTCGGGCTGGCGGTGCTGTCCGCGTTCCTGCTTTCCGTTCTCAAGGGCCTCAACGTCAAGGAAGCGATCAGCGGGTTCGTGGAGGGCTGCAAGGGCGTCACCATCGGCGCGATCATCCTGGCGCTGGCGGTCACGCTGGGGCAGGTCTCGCGCGCCATGGGCACCGCCGCGTTCCTGGTGGAAACGACCGCGGCCGCCATAGTCCCGGCGCTGCTGCCGGCGCTGCTGCTGGTCATCTGCATGGCGGTCGCCTTCTCGATCGGCAGCTCGTGGGGCACCTACGCGGTCGTCTTCCCGCTAGCCATGCCGCTCGCGTGGGCGATTGTCCCAGACCCCACCTATGTGTCGCTGTGCTTCGGGGCGACGCTCGGCGGAGCCGTGTTCGGCGACCAGTGCTCCCCCATCTCGGACACGACCATCCTGAGCGCCCTGGCTACCGGCTCGGACCTTATGGACCACGTGACCACGCAGCTTCCGCTGGCGATCATAGCCGCGGGGGGGGCCGCCGTCGTCTACACGGCGCTGGCGCTCCTGCTCATCTAGGCCCGGCCCGGCGACACGAAAAAAACCGCCCCGGTGCGAATCCGGGGCGGCCTACCCTACACGAAGGGGACGGATCGGACTCGACCCCGATCCGGTTCAAGCCTCGGTCCAGCCTCCCTCGGCCAGCAGCTGCTTGACCTTCTTCCCCCGCTCGGAAAGGGTGGTATGTATGATCACGCGAGCGTACGTGATTCGATCGTCCTCGGGCAGCTTGTCCACGATCGCGATCGGGGCTCCATAGCGAAGCAGGAGCCGCTTCGCGTCGCGTGCGACATCGTCCATCTGGCCTCCTTTGCGCTTGGCCTTTACAGGGGCGTAATTTAGTTGGTTCCAGTAATTTGGGCAATCGACAGAGCCATGAATAATCCCGACGAAAAGCCCCCGGCCCGAGAGGGTGTGAGCGACCCGGAAGACCTCCCCGGGACGGACGTCGAGTGGCGCGAGCGGTTGACGCCCGAGCAGTACGAGATCGCCCGGCGCGGGGGCACCGAGCGGGCGTTCACGGGCCGATACCACGACCACAAGGCCGCGGGCACGTACAGGTGCGTGTGCTGCGGGGAGCCGCTTTTCTCATCCGACACCAAGTACGATTCGGGCTCCGGCTGGCCGAGCTTCTACGAGCCGGTCGACGCCGAGCGGGTCGTATCGCGTGAGGACCGGAGCCTGTTCATGGTCAGAACGGAGGTTCTGTGCTCTCGCTGCGATGCCCATCTGGGCCACGTCTTTCCGGACGGCCCCGGGCCCACGGGCACGCGTTACTGCGTCAACTCCGCCGCGCTGGATTTCGAGCCCGCCGATGAGGAGGCTTGAGGTACGCTACGGGCGTGCGCCCGGGTCGGCCCCGTCGGTTGGCGGGGACGATCGGGTTCCTGCTCGTCCTCGGGGCCGTGGTCGCGCTCCTTCTCCTGCAGCGGGTAGACCCCGAGCGTGACACGACGGTCGCTCGGTTGGCCGAGATCGGCGTCGACCCCGTTCCTCACCTCGCCCAGGCGGCCCGCGGGCACCAGGCGTTGTTGTTCGGACTTCCCGTGGCCGACCGCGCCGCGTGGCGCGTGGTGATCGCGGCTACCGACTCGGTCGCGCGCGGGTCCGGGCTGGAGGCCGTGGGCGTCCCCGCCCCGGCGCGCCATCAGCCGGCGCTCGATCGCTACCTGGCCAGCTCGCCCGAGGAACCCAGCCTCCTGCCGCCGACCGAAGGCGAACGGGGCGCCGGGCTGAGGGACTTCTATCGCGCCATCTGGCGCCTCAACGACGATCTCGGCGCGGATCGCGCGGTCCGCCTGCTGGCGCTCCTGCCGGCCGACTGGCCGCCCTCCACCACGTCGTCGCCGGCGCAGGCCGTGCGCCGGTGGGCCGAACGGTCGGCGCACGCGCGCGACGTCCTCGTCGAGGCCCTGCTCCGCAGGGAACCGAGCGCGCGAATCGTGGTGGTCGCCGACGGCCTGGACGTGCTGCGCGGCGTCCGCGTGCGGGTGTCGGCGGGTGGAGGCGCAACCAGCTCGCCCGACGGCCTGGGCCAACTGCTGGAGGGGCGCTTCGGCTCCGGCCTGTACACCGTTCTGGCGGATGGCCCGCGGGAAGTGGGCGGCGGAGCGCCGGTGGCGGGATTCGGGGGCACCGGCTTCTACGGCGATGCCCGGCGCGTCTGGTCCGGCAGCGCGACGCTCGCGCCGCTCGCCGACGACGAAGGGCTCGGACAGGCCACGCTGTCGGCGCTCACGTGGCCGGGCGTCGAGGCCGAGCTGGAGCCGGCGCGTCCCGCGCTGGGAGGTATCGCCGACGCCTACGTCTATCCGGGGGGCGGCTGAGCGGACCCGGTCAGGCGAGCTCTTCCGCCGAGTAGCCTTCATCCATGACGGCGCCCACGAGCGCCGCGCGGTCGGCGCCCTCGTGCTCGACCTCAGCGCTCCCGCCCTCCAGGTCCACGCGCGCCTGCTGGACTCCCGGCACCGATTCCAACGCCTGGGTCACCGCGTGCGCGCAGTGCCCACAGCTCATTCCTTCAATACGCAGCTTCGTCTTCGTCATTGAAACGCCTCTCGTTCCTTCGTTTGCGCCGTCGGCTCCAGCCGGCGCCTCACGCCAGAAGATACCAGCCGGTCAAGATCATCGCGGCGGCCACGTCGTAGACCAGGCACAGGCGCGCGTACCAGGGCGGCGCAGGTGCGATCCCGTCTCTGGTCGTGTGATGGCGGGCGTCCCACGCGGCGTGCGCCAGCCAGCCCGCCACCAGCAGCCACGGCAGGGACGTGGCGCCGATCACCGCCAGAGCGACGAAGCCGATCGCCACGATCCACTGCAAGCGCTGCTCGCCCGCGCTCGCGGAGGGCAGCGCGAAGCCCACGTACACGCCGGCGGCGAGGCCGAGCAGGACCGCGAAGCCCACCACCACCGGTCGCCCGGGGAGCAGCGCGAGCGCGCCGAAGCTGAGCACGGCCAGCGCGGCGCCCCTCACGCGCGGTTGAGCCTCAGGCTGTTTGTCACGACGCTCACCGAGCTCAGCGCCATCGCCGCGCTGGCGATCACCGGCGACAGCAGGACGCCGAACGAGGGATAGAGTATCCCCGCGGCGATGGGGATGCCGATCACGTTGTAAAAGAAGGCCCAGAACAGGTTCTGGCGGATGACCGCTCGTGCCCGCCGGGCGATGCGCAGCGCCGCGGCCACGCCGCGGGGATCGCCGCCGACCAGGGTGACGTCGGACGCCTCGAGCGCGACGTCCGCGCCCGTGCCGATCGCCACGCCCACGTCCGCGCGAGCCAGCGCCGGCGCGTCGTTAACGCCGTCGCCCACCATGGCCACCACGTGTCCCTGGCGCTGGAGCTCCTCGATGACCTCCAGCTTGCCTGCGGGCAGCACGCCCGCGCGCACGTCGTCGATTCCCACTTCGCGCGCGACGAACCGCGCCGGGCCGTCCGCATCGCCCGTGACCAGGAGCACGTCCAC
Organism: Gemmatimonadota bacterium; assembly: GCA_039715185.1. NCBI lineage: Bacteria > Pseudomonadati > Gemmatimonadota > Gemmatimonadota bacterium. The sequence goes on along the minus strand of JBDLIA010000100.1, from coordinate 7,358 downwards.
GCCTGCCCTGCGCAGGTCGCGCACTGCCTCGGCGGCGCCCGCCTTCACGCGGTCGGCTATGCGAATCGCTCCAGCCAGCTTCCCGTCACGGGCGACGAAAACCGCGGTGGCTGCTTCTTCGTCGGTGGTCGACCACGGCGCCGCGTCCAGGCCCTGCTCGGCCATGAACGAGGCGTTGCCTACCGCCACGTGAACGCCGTCCACGCGCGCCTCCACGCCGCGCCCACCGTGCGCGCGGAATTCGTGCGCCTGCGCGGGCGCGACGGCGGCGGCCTCGGCCGCCTCGCGGATCGCCGCGGCCAGCGGGTGCGCCGAGCCCCGTTCCACGGAGGCGGCCGCGCCCAGAACGTCGGCCTCGGAGAAGCCCTCGGCGGCGGACACGTCCACGACGCGCGGGCGGCCCTCCGTGAGCGTCCCGGTCTTGTCCAGCGCCACGCGGGTCACCGAGGCCGCGCGCTCGAGCGCGTCCCCGCCCCGGTACAGCAGCCCGCGGCCCGCCGCCCGCCCGGTCGCGACCATGACAGCGGTGGGCGTGGCCAGGCCGAGCGCGCAGGGACACGCGATGATGAGGACCGTGACGAACGCCACGGTCGCGAAGGGCAGCCTGGGCACGGGGCCGACCAGCAGCCACGCGCCGAACGCGATCAGCGCGACGACCACCACCACCGGCACGAAGACCCCCGCGACGCGGTCCACCATGCGCTGGATGTCGGGCCGGGCGCCCTGCGCCTGCTCCACCATCCGCACGACCTGCGAAAGCGCGGTATCGGAGCCCACCCGGGTCGCCCGGATGCGCAGCAGGCCGTCCCCGTTCACGCTGCCCCCCAGGACGTCGTCCCCGCTCTGCTTGGCCACCGGCACCGGCTCTCCCGTGAACGTGGCCTCGTCCACGGCGCTCTCGCCGGCCAGCACCGTGCCGTCGACCGGCACCCGTTCGCCCGGGCGCACGAGCACCTCGTCCCCCACGGCCAGATCGTCCACCGAGACCTCGCGCTCGCGGCCGTCCTCGACGCGGATGGCGCGCTGCGGCTGAAGATCCACGAGGGCGTGAATCGCGCGGGAGGTGCGGCCCTTGGCGCGCGCCTCCAGCAGCTTCCCCAGCAGGACCAGCGCGATGATCATCGACACCGCCTCGTAGTACACGTCGGGCGGCAGGCCGGCGGCGCGGAAACGGCCCGGCGCGACGGTGGCGGCGGCGCTCAGCAGGAACGCGGCTCCGGTCCCCACCGCTATGAGCGTGTTCATGTCCGCGCTGCGGTGCAGGATCCCGCTCCACGCGCCGCGGAAGAACTGCCTCCCCGCCCAGCCCATCACGGCGGCGGTGAGGATCAGGAGCACCCAGCGCACGAGCCCGTGGTCGAGCGTGAAGACCCAGGGGAACACGCCCTCCGTGGCGCGCGCCAGCGGCGCCATCAGGCGGTGCGCGATGCCGGACCGGATGGCCCCACCCGCGTCCGCCATGAGCGGCATGGACAGCACCATGGAGACCACCGCGGCCAGCCCCGCGAACGCGAAGCGACGCCTGAGCTGGCCGATCTGCCGCTCGCGGAGCGCCGCCTCCACCGCCGCCGGATCGTCGGCGTCGACCGCGGTCACTGCGTAGCCCGCGGCGCGCGCCGCGTCCGCCAGGGCGCGCGGCGACAGGGTACCGGCGATGTGGGTGACCGTGGCGGTCTCGCGCGCCAGGTTCACGTCCGCCCGCAGGACGCCGGGCAGTCGCCCGAGCGCCGCCTCCAAGGGAGATCCGGTGTGCGCCGTCGCGAGGCCCTCGACGTGCAGCAGCGCGTCCGTCGTGGAAACGTCGTAACCCAGGTCCCGCACGGCGGCCACGATGTCGGCGGCCGAGCCGCCCTCCGCCAGCAGCACCCGCGCGCGCTCGGAGCCAAAATTGACCGCCGCGTCGGCGACCTCGTCCAGCTTCTCGAGACCGCGCTGGATGCGCGCCGCGCAGGCCGCGCAGGTCATGCCCGTCAGTGGGACGGAGAACGCCTGCGGGTCGGTCGTCTGCGCCCCTCCTCGCTCCGAGCCCGGGTGGACGGGCGCGCCGAGGTCAGCGGGCATGGCGGTACATGAGGTCCAGGACCTCGGCGTAGGTTCGCTCGGCCTCGTCGTCGTCCTCGCCCCGAAGCGCGTGCGTGACGCAGTGCCGGAGGTGGTTGCCCATTAGCAGCTTGCCCACTCCGCGCAGCGCCTCGTGGACCGCCGATACCTGGACGAGGATGTCGGCGCAGTAGCGGCCTTCATCGACCATCTTCTGCAGGCCTCTCACCTGCCCTTCGATGCGACGAAGCCTGTCGGTGGCGGTCTTGCGGATCTCGGGATCCACGGCCACGGCGTGTCGGTGCGTAGTCATCGCCCTCTCGTGCCTCTTCCGGGGTCCTGTGGCGGTACACATCATATATACCCCTGGGGGGTATGTCAAGCCATCGGCCGGCCGGGGCCACTGACGTTGTTCTCGCACCCGGCCTCCTGTACCCTTCCACCATGTTCGACGACCTACGGCAGGCGTGGCGTCAGGCGGTCCAGAATTTCTGGGACGAGCTGCAGACAGGAGGGGACGGCCACCCGCAGCTGCGCGTCATGCAGCGCGAGCTCGCCTCCGCCCGGGGCGAGTTGCGGCGCCTGGACGACGAGCGGGCCCGTTACCGGAACCGCCGCTCGCACGAGCGGGAGCAGGAGCAGGTTTGCGTGCGCCGGGAGGCGATGGCGCGCGAGATCGACGACGAGGAAACCGCCGACATCGCCGTCCGCTATGCCGAGCGGCACCGGCAGCGCGCGCAGATCCTGGAGCGGAAGCTGGACCTGCTGGATCAGGAGCAGACGCTACTGGCGCGCGACATAGACGAGATGGAGGCAGCGCTGCGGGAGGTGCAGGATGGGGCGGGCCGACTAGAAGACCTGGGTCAATCCAGCGTCGGTGCGGGACCGGACCCCGACGCGGCCGACTTCCACCACCTGGAGCAGGACCGGCGCGAGCGCGCCGCGGAGGAGCGGCTGGAGGACCTCAAGCGACGGATGCGCTGAACCGGTCAGCGCGCCAGCAACGCCTCCGCCTGCAGGAAAGCGTCGCGCAGAGCTGCGGCGACGGCGAACAGCGGCCGGGCCTCGTCGGTGGGGTCCCCGGGCGGTACCACGGTCCCGGAAGCGAACGTGCCAGGCGAGGGCTCCGCTATGGCCAGAAGCACCCCCACGGAGGCGGATTGGCCCGGAGCCAGCGTTAGCGGACCCGCCGAAACGACGATCCGGTAGTCGTCGGGCAGCGTGGGTTGGACGCCGATCGCCTCGTCCATGATCGTATCCCGCGCCCCCGTCGCGCTCACCCAGGGGTAGCCCGTCCGCTCCAGATCGAAGGTGTTGCCGCCCACCTCGATTCGGCGTATCCCGGTGACCTTCCAGTCCAGGTCTCGCGGCCACGCGTTCATGCGCACGGACGTGCCCGCCGGCAACTCGGCGATACGCATGCCGATCAGGCCCGGGCGCGCCTGCCATTCGGCGGAAAACGACGCCTCGGAGAACGCCGAGTCGTACACGTAGACCGACCGCCGGCCCGGGTCGGCGTCGTAGCCCACGAGGTCGTCCTCCGAGATGCCCACGTCCGCGTCCAGCGCGAAGCCGATGTAGGCGTCGTTGAAAGTCAATCCGCCCGCCGCGCCCGGATCCGCCAGGGCGTACGAGGTCCGGTCGGTCACGTTGGTGAAGGTCAGGCGAATCAGCAGCCCGTCCGGCGCCTCCGATCCGCCGATGACCTCCTCATCGATGCGGACCCCGCGCGCGCTGGCGAACTGGGTTTCGGAGACCGGCGGCAGGATCCACGTGGACTGGCGCAGCCGGAACGGCGTCTCGATGATCTCGCGCGCCGGCCGCCCGTACAGGATGGCGCCGTCGTACGGGCCCAGCGCGAGGGTGTCCCCGTTGGAGTCGATCGCCGCGAACATGGGCGCGCCGGTCGCCGCGTACGTATTCGGCGTCGCGGCCGGCCAGAACAGCTCGTCGTCGGAGCCGGTGAAGATCAGCGACCCGTTCGCCATGGAGCCGAAGAGGAGGTCGCCTGCGGTGTGCGCGACGCCCCCGCAGGGAGCGACGAAGCAGCGGAAGCCCAGAGGCGCGGAGAAGCTGATGACGGAGTCCAGCGACGGCGCGAACGCGGCGCTGACCTCGTAGCGGATGCCGTTCGAGTCCACGAACATCTCCACCGAGTGCGTTTCCGCGGTGAGACCCGACAGCGTGGCGGGCGTGAACTCGCCGGTGTCCACACCGTCCAGCACGATGGCCGCGCCGCTGGGATCGGAATCGATCACCACGTCCATGCCGATCTGCGGCGGGGTGGGGCGCACGGGATCGCCGCAGCCGGAGGCGCCGGCGACGATCCCGGCCAGCAGCAGCGCCGACGGCGCGCGGGCCGGAAGCGCGAATCGAGTCAGGATCAGTGCACGCCCCCCATGAGCTTGCGGATCGGGCCGACGAACAGGAGCAGCAGCACGCCGCCGGCCGCGGACACCGTCGCGACGGTGCCGAACAGCGTGGACAGCTCCATGGATTCGTAGAGTCCGGCGACCTGGCCAGCGATCAGGTTGCCGAGTGAAATGGACATGAACCACACGCCCATCATCTGACCCACCATGCGGTGCGGCGCGAGCTTCGTCACCGTGCTCAGGCCCACGGGGCTGAGCGCGAGCTCGCCGGTGGTGTGCAGGAAGTACGTCAGGACCAGCCAGGCCGGGCTGATCTGGTCGCCGGTGGCGATCGCCAACGTGGCGAGCATCATGGCCGCGAAGCCGGCGCCTACCAGCAAGAGGCCGAACGCGAACTTGAGCGGGCTGGACGGCTCCAGGTTCTTGCGCGCGAGCGCGACCCAGAGCCATGCGAACACCGGCGCCAGCGTGATGATGAACAACGCGTTGATCGACTGGAACCAGCTCGCCGGGATCTCCCAGCCGAACATGAAGCGGTCCGTGATGCGGTCGGCCACCAGGTTGAGGGTCGAGCCCGCCTGTTCGAAGCCCGACCAGAACAGCGCGGAGGCGGCGAACAGGAAGAAGATCGCTACCACGCGTTTCTTCTCCACGAGATCCAGGCCGCCCATGATCAGCACGTACGCGAAATACGCGAGCGCCAGTCCCGCGATCACCACGCCGCCCAGGCTCGCGAGCCGCGCGGCGGTCACGTTGATCGTCCCCGAGGACTGCATGTAGAGCCCGGCGACCAGAACCGCCCCGAGCCCCACCAGCGCGAAGAGCAGGTTCTTCCCGCGCGCCCGGGCCTCCGCCACGTCGCCGTCGAAATGCCCTGCGTCGCCCAGGTAGCGACCGCCTACCTTGTACCAGATCAAGCCAGCCACCATGCCCACGCCGGCGGCCCCGAAGCCCAGGTGCCAGTCGATCTTCTCGCCCAGATACCCCACCACCAGAGGAGCGAGGAACGCGCCCAGGTTGATCCCCATGTAGAAGATCGAGAAGCCCGCGTCGCGGCGCGCGCCGGCGTCGCCCGGGTAGAGCTCGCCCACCATCGTGCTGATGTTCGGCTTGAGCAGGCCGGTGCCGAAGATGATCAGGACGAGGCCCAGGTAGAACATGGCGGCCGTGGGCACGGCCATGGAGAAGTGGCCCAGCGCGATAACGACCCCGCCAATGAACACGGCGTTTCGCTGACCCACCACGCGGTCCGCGACCCACCCCCCGGGGAGCGCCAGCAGGTACACGAAGGACACGTACAGGCCGTAGACCGCTCCCGCCTTGGCCGTGTCGAAACCCATCCCGCCGTTGGCCACAGAGGCGGTCATGAACAGGATGAGGATGCCCCGCATCCCGTAGTAGCTGAAGCGCTCCCACATCTCCGTGAAGAACAGCACGGACAGCCCCTTGGGGTGCCCGAAAAAGGAGCGGTCGGCTGCGCCCAGGGCCGGTTCGGCGGTGGTTGCTGCCGGGCCCTGCCAGTCGTCATCGGTGATGGCCATGGAGTGGGTTGGTCTGTGTGCGTGCAAGCCGCCTCGGGCGGCGCGAATCTCCAGTCAGCGAACCGCTAACCTACCGACGCGGTTCGGTCGCGCGCGAGCCGGGATCCCTACACCGGGCCGCGCGCCGCGGATCCTGCCTCGCTCGGCGCCACCCGGAAGCCGGCAAGGGTCAGCCCTGCGACCCCGACGTCAGCCCGTTGCTGGGCAGCCGCAGGGTGAAGGCCGAGCCCTCTCCCGGCGTGCTCTGGACCAGCACTTCGCCCTTGAGCAGGCGCGCGATGCGCAGGCACAGCGCCAGCCCGAGCCCGGTTCCGCCGTAGAGCCGGGTGGAGCTGCCGTCCACCTGCCGAAACTCATCGAAAATCGTGTTGAGCTTCTCCCCCGGAATCCCGATTCCGGTGTCCCTGACCTCCCACTCCACCCAGCGGGGCGGGGCCGAGCCGCGGTCCCGATCGGCCGTCTCGGCAAACGGCCCGGCCGGGTTCTCCGTGACGCGCAGCGTCAACGTGACGCGCCCTTCGTGGGTGAACTTGAAGGCGTTGGAGAGGAGGTTCTCCAGCACCTTCTGGGCCTTGTCCGGGTCCGTCTGGATCGGCACCGGAGCCGCGGGTTCCTCGAACGCGAAGTCCACCGTCTGCGCGTCGACGTCCACTGCCTCGATGGCGCGCCTTGCCACGTCGACGGCGTCGGTGGAGCGCCAATTGACCGGGACCCGGCCCAGCTTGAGTTGGGACAACTCCAGTAGATCCCCGATCAGCCGCAGCAGGATGCCGGCGGAGCGATCGATCTTCTCCACGGCGTTGAGCTGCTTTTCGTTCAGGTCACCGGCGCTCTCGGATTTCAGCAGGTAGGTGTAGCCGAGAATCGCGGTGAGGGGCGTGCGCAGCTCGTGGCTGATGTTGGCCAGGAACTCGTTCTTCAGCTGGCGCGAGGTGTTGGCGTCGCGGACCTGCCGCCCCAGCTCCTCGTTCTGGCGACGGAGCGCCTGGTTGGCGCCCTGCAGGTCTTCGATCAGGTGTGCCTTCTCGGCGGTCGCGGCGAGCTGCGTCGCGATCAACGCCAGCAGCCGCCGCTCGCCGTCCTCGAATTCGTGCGCCTCGGCGAAGTAGAAGCTCAGCGCCCCCTCCGCCTGCCCGCCGACCTCCAGCGGGAGGCAGATCATCGAGGTGAAGCCCAACTCGCGCGCGGGCTCCCACCACTCCCTGAGGGCCCGGTCGACGAACACATCCGGGACCTCGACGGGGCGCTTCTCGGCCACGGCAGTGCCGGTGGGGCCGCGACCCACGCGCACCCTCAACTGGCCCAGAAACATGGCCGCGGACTGGGGCCAGTTGTGCGCGCACGAAAGCTTGAGCAGGTCGCGGTCGCCGGGGTCACGCAGGAACACCGAGCTGAACTGGGCGCC
>JBDLIA010000099.1 GCA_039715185.1 Gemmatimonadota bacterium | reverse complement strand
CCCTCTGGCGGCTGGCGCTGCGCCTCGCCCGCGGCGAAGAGGACGACGCCACGGACATCTTCCAGGAGACCTGGTTCCGGGCGACGGCTCGCCTGACTTCGTTTCACCACGACGCCCGGCTCGGACCCTGGCTGGCCGGCATCGCCTGGAACTGCTGGCGCGAGCGGCGTCGCGCGCGCGGGCCCGAGGCGGGCCCCTTCGACGACGCGGTCATCGGCGAGCCGGCCGCCGATCACGAGGCCCGACTCGATCTGCGAACCGCCGTGGACGCGCTTCCCGAGGGGTATCGGACCGTCCTGCTCATGCACGACCTCGAGGGCTACACGCACGCCGAGGTCGGCGCCGCGCTCGGGGTGAGCGCCGGTACGAGCAAGAGTCAGTTGTCCCGCGCCCGCGCCGCGCTCCGCGCTCGCCTGACGGCCCCCGCACACCAGGGGGCTCGTCGGAATCTGAATCCCGAACCCGATCCAGCGCCATGAGCACCCACCTCGATGATGATCCGCCGGAGGTCGACCTGTCTTCACTGAACGACGCGCCGACGCCCCCGGGATTGGAGCGGGGAGTGGTCGACGGACTCCGCTTCCGCGGAGCGTTCCGGCCGCCCAGGCGGATACCGCTGGCAGCGGCAGCCGCGGCCGTGTTCCTGGCGGGCGTCGGCGTGGGAGTCTGGGGGGTGCCGAGCGGTTCACCGGGTCTCGGCGACGATGCTTCCTCGGCCGAGCCCCTGTGGGCTGTCACGCTGCTGTCAGGCCCCGAGTACCGGGAGCCCCCGGCGGGGCAAGAGGCCTCGCGGGTGGCCGAGTACGCGGCGTGGGCGAACCAACTCGACCGGCAGGGGCGGCTCGTGCTGGCGGAGGAGCTCGGTGAACCGGTCGCTCGGTTGCCCGCCTCGAGCGATTTTGCCCCGGCGGCTCCCGTGGGGCTGTTCCTGATCCGAGCCGCGTCGGCCGCCGAGGCGTCGCGCGTTGCCGAGGGTGCTCCACACCTGGTCTACGGCGGAGGCATAGCGGTTCAGCCGGTCGTGCCCCATTGAGGTTCGCACGCGGCCGTCGGAAGAAGAGGGTTGTCCACATTCCGATGTTGACAACTTGCTGATATCGGTGGAAAAGCGTGTCCTGGGCTGACGATATCTCTGTGGAGCAGATCGTTACAATGACGTAAGCCGAGAGGATTCAATCGGTTACAATGTGGATACCCGCGCCCGCGATGCGGCCACCGGACCGTTACTCGCAAGTCGTTATCCCATAATAATTTACGACATCTCCAAGTTGCTTGACGAAGACCCTGCATCCCACTAGCTTGTTATCACACTCAAGGACTTGAGCGGTCAACCGAGTCACTTGAGGGACGCCGCCGAAAAGGACGCTTTTCCGGTCGGCTGCTCGCTGGGTGTTCGGTTCCAGTGGGCCGGCTGCGAGGTCACTGGCCGCAGCCGAAAAGCTCCCGATCAGGAGCGCCTGGTCGTCGAAGACCGCTCGACGAGTGGGGAGCAGGAAGCTGGGTTCGTGTCCGCCTCAGGGCGTGACCAACCGAACCAAAGCGAATTCGGCTTTCTGTCAGTGACTTGAGCCCCCGGTATCGGATTCGTCCGGTGTCGGGGGCTCTTGGTTTATACCCGTATTCTCCTCAGACTTCCAGCATCGAGCGCGCGCCTTCTACCGCGGCGGCGACGAAGTCGCGAACCGCTCGCTCCTGATCGGCGGAATCCCGGGCGGCGACTTCCGAAGCGTCCAGCACGGCGCCCACCCACCCCTCGGTATGCCATCGTCCTATCGGTAACTCTGGCAGAGAAGGAGACGCCGGCACGGGCCACACGTTGACGTACCAATACGGGTCGTCGTGGTCCTCGTCACCGGGGCTCAAGCCAACTCCCACCGAACGCGCGTCTTCGGGGTCTACCCCGACATCGTCCAGGACCAGAAGCGTGGCGATGTCGAAGTGATGGGGCCAGCACCGGACGGGACTCCACGACGGATTCCCGGCGGCGAGAACGTTCAACGCCAGGTGGGCGTCATGGAACCAGCGCGCGAGCTCCGCGTGAGCGGCGTCCGCCGGAGGAAAAACGCCGCCCGCTCTCAGCTCGTGCTGCGGGACCCGTGCCGGCTCAACCTCCAGCTTGCCGGCCGGACCCGCCCGCGCGCCCAGCCACTCGAGCGCGCCCTCCAGCGTCTCGCCGGGCAACGCCAGGCGAGCCTCGGTCCCGTACCGCAGCGTGAGCGAACCAGGGTGCAGAAAGAGCGGGGGCGCGTCCGCGTCCGCGGCGTCGGTGCCGAACTCCTGGGTTTCCGGGTGCCAGTAGAGCGCCGTGTGGGCGCCATCCGCTGCTTCAGGCACGAACTCGAGCGCGTACGCGCGCAACAATTGTGCTGCGGAGTGCAACACCAGCCGTGCGGGAAGCAGGTCGCCCCGCGCGACATCGTGAAGTGTCTGCCAAGCGGGCGCGGCGAGCGAGCCCATACCTGCCTCCTCTGTATTTTCGGCGCGGCGAGCCTGGGTGAGCAGCCGCGGTCCAGCGCAAGTTCCTGCCGCGCAAGCCGACCTCATTATCCACAACGCATCGTCGACAAATTGGCTGCCGCTGTGGATGCCGTGTGCGAAACCGCCGGATAGCGTGTGGATGATAATCGTTACAAACGGCTAATCGCGCGCGGACCAACAAGTTCCGGTGTGGAAATCCGGGCCCGCTGAGCCGCTAAACCTGACTTCGACGTAACTACGTACCGTGCAATAGTTTACAAGAATACCACGATCATTGACGACAGGGCTCCGGAGCCCTATCATGGTGTCAAGCGAGAGTGGTTCAGCGGTTGTAGGATCGCTCAAGCGCGGCCGTCGAGAAAGGACGCTTTTCTGGGCGGCGGCTCGCTGGGAAGTTCGGCCCAAGCGAGACGGTTGTGAGGTCACTGGCCGCAACCGAAGCCCTTGATCGAGGGCGACCTGAGTCGGGGACCGCCCGGCGACGGAGAGAGAGCGAGAGTCGCGCGTGTCTGAGGATGCGCACCGAACCCGAGAGCGGAGCTCGCACCTCGCCAGTGTCGAGAGCCCCCGGTGGTGGATTCGTCCGCCAGCGGGGGTTTTTGCATCCAGATCGGCCCGAAACGTGCTGGGCACCACCGCCATGATCGAGCCCAAGCAGGTTCTCGTCGACTTTTTGGCGTCGCGGCCCAGGGCGAGCCGGCTCATCCGATCGATCGCCCAACCGCGTTCCGTGCACGTCTACTGCATAGGCGCGCCCAAGACCGGCACGAAGTCCGTCGCGGCGGTTTTCGGCGCATCGTTTCGGGCTCGCCACGAAGGTCGCTATGCCGAGTTCGTCGAGCGCCTCCCCGGCCGCATCGCCGGACACGCGAGCGACAACCGCGACAGGCGCTGGCTGCGTGACCGAGACGCGACCATGTGGCTCGAATGCGAGTCGGCGCACCCGCTGGCCTGGTTCGCCGACCTGCTCGTAGCCGAGTTCCCCAACGCCAAATTCCTGCTGACCGTGCGCGACTGCCACTCCTGGCTGAACTCCGTTATCGATCAGCACCTGAACGTTCCCGAGCCGAGCACCAACCTGCGCGACGTCTACTACGGCGGTGAGGGGTTCGAGTACGAGACGGACGCGCTGCGTGAAATGGGCGAGTACCCGCTCGCGGCGTATCTCTCGTACTGGGCCCGGCACAACGAGAAGGTGCTGGACGCGGTTCCGGAGGAGCGGCTGCTCGTCGTCCCCACGCAGCGGCTGTCGCACAGCCTGAATCGCATCGCCGCGTTCGCGGGCACGGATCCCGGCAAGCTGCGGATCGGGGGCGACCACGTGCACAAGGCGCCGAAAAAGCACCGCGTCCTGGAGCGGGTCCCGCGGGCGCTTTTCCTCGCCAGGGTAGAGCAGCACTGCCGGTCGGTGATCGACAGGCTGTCGAGTCGACCGGAGCTTTCCGATTACGACCTGGTGGGCGCGCCGCAAGCCGTCTGAGGCGAGTCGCGTCCGGCGCCGCCTTCTCATATCTCTGACAATCCGTGTGGAACCTGGGGCGGGCGCTGCGCCTATGAGGGCCCATGCGACCCAGGATCGCCGCGAGAGCAAGCGGCCCAGCGCCGGACGCTGGAGGCCGCCGGCTGGAGCGGCCCGGCCCGCGCCAGGGAGCGCGCGTACGCGTGCTCATCGTCACTTCTTTGGCCGGTGTGCTGGCTCTGGGGTGCGAGGCGGCTACCGACCTCGTCACGCTGCCGCGCATCGACTCACCGCGCGAGGCGTACCGCGAAAGCCTGCGGCAGGCGCGTCTGGACGAGACCGCCCTGGGCCGCGACTGGGTGGTCGCGGGCGACAGGGCGCTGACGGATCCCATTCCGATCGAGCTGCCGCTCCGCGAGACCGCGTTCTTCCCCGCGGACTCGGCGGTGGCGCTCGGGTACCGCCTGCGTGGTCTACGCGGACGGCGCATCACCGCCACGATCGAGCTCCAGGGTCTGGCGCGCACCCGGGTGTACGCAGATCTGTACCGGGCGGCGCGAGACTCCCTGACCGCGCCTCGGCTCGTGGCGACGCTGGATTCCACGGCCCTCACGTTCTCGTGGGAGCCGCGCCGCGACCGCGACTTCGTGTTCAGGCTCCAGCCCGAGCTCCTGCGCTCGGGGACGATCACCGTCGAGTTGCGCTCGGAGCCGGCCCTGGCCTTCCCGGTAGAGGGGGGGTCGTGGGGAGCCGTCAGGAGCGTTTATGGAGACCCGCGGGATGGCGGCCGGCGCAGCCACCACGGCGTGGATATCTTCGCGTCCCGGGGGACCCCCGCCTTGGCGGCGGCGACCGGACGGGTCACACGCGTTCGCAACACGCCGCGCGGGGGCAAGACCGTCTGGCTCAGGGATGAGCAGCGGGAGCTGGCCATCTACTACGCGCACCTGGACAGCCAGGTCGTGTCGACCGGGCAGTGGGTCGAGCCAGGGGACACGCTCGGTTTCGTCGGCAATACCGGGAACGCGCGCACCACGCCACCGCATCTGCACTTCGGCGTCTATCGCCGGGGCGAGGGCCCCACGGACCCCGACCAGTGGCTGCGGGCCTGGGAGCCACGAGTGGCGGAGGTGACCGCGGACGCCGGGGCCCTCGGCGTACGCATGCGGCTAGCCGGGGAGGCGGTGCCTTTGCGGCTGTCCACGGGCGCGGGTGGGGCGCCGCGCGGCATCCCCGAGAACGCCGTTCTGCGGGTGTTGGCGGCCTCTGGTGGCGCGTATCGAGTGAGCCTGCCGGACGGGGAGACCGGATACGTCCGGCCGCGCGATCTGGAGCCGGCGGTGGACTGACGCGGTAGCCGGTCGCGAGCGTGGCCGCGCGACCATATCATGTCGCTCCCACAGTCATCGACCCGGGAGACGTTCGCCATGTTCGCGTACCCTTCGCAGCGCTCGCGCCACGCCGCAGCGCACCGCTCGCCCCGCGCCCACGCTCCCCGACGCCGATCCCGTTCGCTGGGAACGACCGTGCTCCTGGGCGCCGCTTGGGCGCTGTTCGCCGCGCCCGCCGCAGGCCAGGGGCGGCCGAACCGACCCGTGCTGCACGGCCAGGAGTGGATTGCCATCACCGGCAAGCCGCTGGCCGCCACCGCCGGCGCCATGGTCTTCCAGAAGGGTGGCAACGCGGTCGACGCCGCGGCCGCGATGCTGGCGGCCACCTCGACCATGTGGGACGTCCTGTCCTGGGGCGGAGAAACCCAGGCGCTGATTTACGACCCGCGCACCCGCGAGGTGGTGGGCATAAACGGGCTGGGCGTGGCTCCCTCCGGGTCCACGCCGGAGTTTTTCCGCAGCCGGGGCATGCGCCATCCTCCGCGGTTCGGCCCGCTGGCGGCCGTGACTCCGGGCACGCCGGGCGCGCTCATGGTGATGGTAGCCGAGTACGGCACTCTGTCGCTTGCCGACGTACTCGAGCCCGCCATACGGATGGCGGACGGCTACCCCATCGAGGGCCAGGCCGTGCGCTCGATTCGCCGCTTCCGCGATGAGATAGAGCAGTGGCCCGCGTCGATGGACGTGTTCTTACCCAACGAGGTGGACGGCGAGCGGGAGCCGCCCGAGCCGGGGGCGATCTTTCGGCAGGCGAACCTGGCCACGACCCTGCGCAAGCTGGTGCAGGCGGAGCGCGAGGCGCTGGCCGGAGGCGCGAGCCGCGCGGAGGCCATCATGGCGGCGTACGACCGTTTCTACCGCGGCGACATCGCCCGGGAGTTCGTGCGCGGCGCCAACGAGCTGGGCTCCCCCATGACGGTCGCCGACCTGGCGGACTGGAGCGTGCGCATCGAGGAGCCGGTCAAGACGTCCTACAAGGGCATCGACGTCTACAAGCTCACGACGTGGACGCAGGGCCCCGTGCTGCTGCAGATGCTCAATCTGCTGGAGCCGCTGGACCTGGCCGGCCTGGGCTACAACAGCGCCAACTACGTGCACACGGTCTACCAGGCGATGAGCCGCGCGTACGCGGACCGCGACTTCTACTACGGGGATCCCTACTCGGCGCCGGCCGAGCCCGTCGCCGGACTCCTGTCCAAGGAGTACGCGCGTGCGCGCATGGAGGACTTCGATCCCGACCAGAACGACGCGCGCGTGAAGCCCGGCGATCCGTATCTCTTCCAGGAGGGCGACAACCCGTTCCTGGACCTGCTGCAGCATTGGCCGCTCGACCTGGACACGATCGCGAGACCGGCCAGCGCGGCGCAGGCGCTGCTGGAGGGGGATCGCGGAGAGGCCGGCGACTGGTGGGAGTTGGCGGCCACAGGTACGACCTCGATTCAGGCGGCCGACGCTTCCGGGTGGGTGGTGTCAGTGACCCCGTCGGGCGGCTGGATTCCGGCCGTCATCGCCGGCGGCACGGGGATCGGCATGAGCCAACGCGCCCAGAGCTTCGTGGTGGACGAGGTGGAGAACCCCTACAACGTGATCGCGCCCGGCAAGCGGCCGCGCGTCACGCTGACCCCCAGCATGGCGCTCAAGGACGGCGAGCCCTTCCTGTCCTTCTCGATCCAGGGCGGGGACTTCCAGGATCAGAATAGCCTGCAGTTCTTCCTGAACGTGGTGGAGTTCGGCATGGAGGTGAACGAGGCAGCCGAGGCGGCGAACTTCCATACGGCGCAGCTGCACAATTCGTTCGGCGATCACGAGCGGGTGGCGGGGGGCCTGTCGCTGAACTCCGCCACGCCGCCGTGGGTGGTCGACGAGCTGCGGTCACGCGGCTATGGGATCAGCTTCGTGGACCGCACGTCGGGGCCGATGACGGCGATCCGCTTCGACCGCGAGCACGGCACCTTCTGGGGCGCGGCGAGCGACCACGGGGAGGACTGGGGGATCGCCTGGTGAAGGAGCCCCGGCGACGGCGAGCCAGGAGACGTCGTTCTTGACGCGCGCCTATTCCAGGGGCAACTCTGCATGTGTCGAAGTCGGCCCGTCGGTCGTCGCATCTTGAGCGGCGATCGGTGCGCTCTCCCCCCGGCGCCGATTTCGCACAGCAGGCCTGGCATACAGCCATCGGGAGGAATCCGCCATGCATCGTTTCAGTTCACCCGGCGCGGCGACGATCGCCGCGGCGGCGCTAGTGCTGTCCGCCTGTTCGGACGTCAATGACAGCCTATCGCCGGACACCCCGGCCGACATAGACGCCGCGCGCATCCCCGCGCACGCCCAGGGATCGCCCCCGGATCGCGCGGCAATCGCGGCCGCCGTTCCGGAATTCGGCGGAGTCTTCCTGGACGACGGTGCACCGACGGTCTACCTGACCGACACCAGTAGGCGCCCCCAGGTCGAGGGCGCGTTGTCCGCCTGGCTGGCGCAGGAGGGGTACGCTCCTGGACAGGTCCGCGTACGGCGGGGCGATTTCGACTACCTCCAACTCTCGGAATGGTTCGAAGGCCTGACCCGCGGCGCATTCGCCGCCGGGGATGTCGTGTTCACGGACCTTCGCGAGAGCGAGAACCGCATCGTCGTCGGCGTGAGCACGCCGGGGGCCGAGGGACCCATCCGAGCGCTCGCGTCGGGGCTGGGGATCTCTCCCGAGGCGCTGGTCGTGGAGGAAGCGGAGCCCATCCTGGCGCTGCAGAGTCTCCAGGGCACTTTCGATCCCATGGCCGGCGGCATTCAGATCCACTTCCCGGGCTTTCTGTGCACGCTCGGCTTCGGCGTGGGAGGCGGAGGCACCGCGACGCATTTCGTCACGAATTCACATTGCACGACTACGCGGGGGGGTGTGGAGGGGACGCCGTACTGGCAGCCGCTCTCAACCTCGGAGCCAGCCCAGATCGGCACGGAGGCGGCCGACCCCGCCTTCTTTTCCGGCGGTGGCTGCCCTGGCGGTAGCGTGTGCAGGCGGAGCGACGCGGCGCTGATTCAGCTTACCGGAGCCCGAGCGTTCGCGCTCGGGGCGATCGCGCGGCCGCTGAGCCTGGGATCTCTCGATGCCCAGGGGACATGGGCGATCTCGGAGCAGCGCGGCGGTGCCGTCGGTACGAGTTGCGGGCTCGAGGGCGCGATTGTCTTCAAGGTGGGACGAACCACCGGCTACACTCGCGGAAGGCTCCGGGGGAGCTGCATTCACGTGGGCGTTAGCGGCACCAACATCGTGATGCTGTTTCAGGAGCTGGTGGACCGCATCAGCCCGCGCGATCGTCAGATCGTCGGTTCCGGCGACAGCGGCTCACCCACGTTCACGGAACTCGGGGGAGGCGACGTCCGCCTCGAGGGGATCCTGTGGGGTGGAAACGGGCCCGGCTCGTTGTGGGTGTTCAGCCCCATGCCCAACATCGTAGCCGAGCTCGGCGCTCTCAACGCGGTCGGGGGCGGGAGCCCGCCGCCGCCGCCGCCACCGCCCGCGGGCCTGAACGCGGCGTTCAGCTTCGACTGCTCGAACAGCGACACGTGCTCGTTCGATGCCAGCGCGTCCACAGGCGTGGGTACGCTGAGCTACGCCTGGGACTTCGACGATGGCTCTAACGGCAACGGCGTATCGCCCTCGCATATCTATGGTGGAGCGGGAGACTTCGTAGTCGAGCTCACGGTGACCGACGACAACGGCAGCGACACGGCCATGGCCGCGATCGCGTGTCGGCAGCGCGGGCCCAACCTGCGCTGCAAGTAGCCGGCACACCTGACGCTTCGGGCCAAACGAATCCGAAGCGCATGGTGTGCGCGCGATGATCGCGAGCGGCCGGGGTGCATGCCCCGGCCGTTTCGCATGCACCCCGCGGCAGCGCCCTCCGGGTAGCATCGATTTCCTTGCGGGGGGCCGCGTCCGGCATTACTGTGCTACTTCTAGTTACGGTTTATCCCAGGACCCTGGAGAACACGCATGAGCAAACGACCGATCGCCGCCGGCGCGTTTCTGGTCGCCGTATTGGTGCTGGTACCGGCGGGGCTGTTGGCGCAGCTACCGGACCCCGGCATGGAGGTGGACACCGAGAACACGGCGCTGGTGATCACCGACCCGCAGAACGACTTCCTGAGCCCCGAAGGCGTGACCTGGGGCGTGGTGGGAGAGAGCGTAACGGAGAACAACACGGTGGAGAATCTCGAGCGCCTGCTCGCGAGCGCCAAAGAGCAGGGCATGCAGGTGTTCGTCTCGCCGCACTACTACTACCCGACCGACCACGGCTGGCAGTTCGGCGGCGCGCTGGAAGTGCTCATGCACAACATCGGCATGTTCGATCGGGTGAGCCCGCTGAGCCTGGAGGGCTTCGAGGGATCGGGCGCCGACTGGCTGGAGCAATACAAGCCCTACCTGGAGGACGGCGAGACGGTCATTACGAGCCCGCACAAGGTGTACGGGCCGGAGACCAACGACCTGGTGCTCCAGCTGCGCAAGCGCGGCATCGACCGGGTGATCCTGGCCGGCATGTCGGCGAACCTGTGCACCGAGGCGCACATGCGCGAGCTGCTCGAGCAGGGCTTCGAGGTGGCGGTGGTCAAGGACGCGACCGCCGCGGCCAAGCTGCCCGAGCTCGACGGCTACCAGAGCGCCGTGGCCAACTTCCGCTTCATGGCCAACGCCCTCTGGGACACCAACACCGCCGTAGAAAAAATCACCGCGGCGGGAGAGTAGGCGTTTCCTGTGGCCCGCCGCGCCGTCGCAGGCGCGGCGGGCCGGGAGCCCTGGCGTCGACCGCGGTGGCTGAAGCCTCGCATTCGTTTCCAGGTGAGGGAAGAAGGGAGCCCCACCCGGCCCAGACTGGAATGGGGCTCCGGCACGTCGGCCTCCCCGGCCCGGTTGTTGGAAGCGCGGACCCGCGCTAGGGTCCCCCCGGACGTAGCGGTCCCCGGACGGGCCGACCAACCCCGAACCACGCCACATGCAGCTTTTTACGATGACCGGGCCCGCCCTCCTGACGGGCTTGACGCAGGTTCCGCTGGGGGATTCTCTCCAGGGCAGTCCGTTGCTGGCCATGCCCCTGCTGTTCGCGGCGGGGGTGCTGACAAGCCTGACGCCCTGCGTCTATCCGATGATTCCCATCGCCGCTGCTGCGCTGTCCGGGGTCGAGACCGAGGCCAGGTCGAAGGGCCGGATCATCACCCTCACCGCCGCCTACGTCCTTGGCCTTGCGCTGCTGTATGCCACCATGGGCCTGATCGCGGGACTCACGGGGACGATCTTCGGCACGGTTTCGGCGAGCCCGTGGGCGAGCCTCGCCGCCGGGAACCTGCTGATCCTGTTCGGGTTGGCAATGTTGGATGTGATTCCCGTTCGGGCTCCGCGCAGGCTGGAGGCGTGGGCGGGAGGGCTGGGAGGTGGATCCATCCCGGCCGTCTTCGTGCTGGGGGCAACCTCGGGCGTGGTCGCCGCCCCGTGTGGGGCACCCGCTTTCGCCGCGGTGCTGACCTGGGTGGGGACCGTCGGGAGCCCGACGTTGGGCTTCGTCTACCTGTTCGTGTTCTCGCTCGGGATGACGGCGCTCCTGGTGGCCGTAGGGCTGTCCGCCGGGACCCTGTCCCGGCTGCCGCGCTCGGGCGCGTGGATGGTGCGGATCAAGCGCATTGCGGGGCTGATCATGTTTCTCGTTGCCGAGTACTACCTGGTGCGCGCGGGCTACGCGCTGTGAACGGCGCCGCCAGGACCTGGTTGGGGCGGGTGGCGGCCGGCGTCGCCTTCGGCGCGGCCTGCGCGGGCCCGGCGGCGGCGCAGCACGTCGGCATCGCCATCGGGGAGGTGCCGGAGGCGGTTCTGCTGGAGGACCTGGAAGGTAATCCGGTGAGCCTGGGGGAATACATCGGCCAGGGGCCGGCCCTGGTGCAGTTCTGGGCGACCTGGTGCGAGGTATGCGCCGCCCTCGAGCCGCGCTTGCGCGTAGCCGCTGAAACCTGGGGCGAGGATGTGGACTTCGTGCTGGTAGCGGTCGGGGTCAATCAGAATCCTCGCAGGATTCGCCGCTACATGAGCCGGCACCCGTTGCACGGCAGGGTTCTGTGGGACGGACGAGGGCGCGCCACCAGGGCTTTCATGGCCCCCACGACGGGCTTCCTCGTCCTGCTCGACCGTGAGGGAAGGGTAGTCTACACAGGGGTGGGAGAAGATCAGGAGTTCGAGCCGGCCATCGCCCGCGTACTGAAGGAGTAGGGCACCCCGGCGCGGGGAACACGCACACCACGACATCCAGGGGGGCGACGTGCACGCGTCGCCACCCCTCTGACGCTATTTGGCAGGAGGTATGGTCATGCTGCGGAGCTCAGCGGGCA
>JBDLIA010000098.1 GCA_039715185.1 Gemmatimonadota bacterium | reverse complement strand
CGCGTCGTTCCGCCTTGCCCCGCGGGCGCATCACGCGCCTCGGTGCACACGGGACTTCCGCGCCGGCACACTAGGTCTCAGCGCGCCGCCGGCGCCTGGTGCAGGAAGATGGAGAACGCCGGCAGCGTCTCGCCGCCGGCGGTGAGCCTGAATTCATAGCGCCCTGCGACGGGGAACACGACGTCTTCGAGCGGCATGACGAGGCGCGTGTGCGCCGGCGGATCGCCGCTGGCCGGGTCCACGTCGGTGTGGCCCTGGATGGTCAGCACCGGGTTGCCCGAGGATGGCTCCACGAGGTCCGCCCGCAGGGGTTGCCGCCCCGCTTCGTGCGGGCCCCACTCCAGCACGAACACGGCGGTCATGGCGTCCTGCGCCGCCGGGAATCCGGGAGCAGCGAGTTGGTTGAAGACGCCAGTGACGTCCATGCGGCCGTCGGGCCGCACGAGGGCCGACTCGCACGCGAGAGCAAGCACCAGGCGCATGATTTCCAGGGTGTCTGGGTCCGTTGCCGCGCGGCGGAGGCCTCCGGCGGATGGGCGCCAACATATGGTGACGGGCGGAGGTTGACACCCGTCTCCGATTTCCCCTAGTGTCGATGCATGGCGGGGAGCGTGAGTCGACCCGCGCCGCACCGATGCAAGAGCGACTAGCCGCGATTCCCGGCCCGCTTCTGACGGCAGCGGGCTTCTTCATATCGAGAGGTATAGATGGGCAGAACCTTCATCCTCACCAGCGAGTCCGTGTCGGAGGGTCACCCCGACAAGGTCGCCGACCGCATCTCGGATGCGGTCCTGGACGCGTACCTGCGCGAGGATCGGTACGCGCGAGTGGCGTGCGAGACGCTGGTAACGGCCGACTACGTTTGCGTCGCGGGTGAGGTCGGTTCCACCGCGCACATTCCCGCGGAGAGCATCGAGTCCCTCGTCCGCGACACCATCCGCGACCTGGGCTTCAACGGAGAAGACGACCGCTTCGGCCCCGAATCGGTCGACGTGGACGTGCGCCTGCACGAGCAGTCGCGCGAGATCGCCGAGGCGGTCGTGCGCGCCACGGACGAGGCGCAGGGGGCGGGCGACCAGGGCATGATGTTCGGGTACGCCTCCGCCGAAACCACCGCGCTCATGCCCGCCCCTATCACGTGGGCCCACGCGATCACGCGTAGGTTGGCCGAGTTGCGCCGCTCCGGGGAGATCCCGTGGCTGCGACCGGACTCCAAGAGTCAGATCTCGGTGCGCTATCGAGACAGCCGGCCCGTGGAGGCCGTGCGCGTGGTGGTATCCACGCAGCACACCCCCCACGTGGATCTCGCCCGCATCCGGGAGGTGGTCGTCGATGAGGTGGTTCCGTCGGTGATCGAGGCCGCTTACCTGCCCACCGGCTGGCAGGACGACGCGCTCGTCAATCCGTCCGGCTCTTTCGTCTCGGGGGGTCCGGCCGCGGATACGGGCCTCACCGGCCGCAAGATCATCGTGGATACGTACGGAGGCGCTGCGCGTCACGGCGGCGGCGCGTTCAGCGGGAAGGATCCCTCCAAGGTGGATCGCAGCGGCGCGTACGCCGCCCGCTGGGTAGCCAAGAACGTCGTCGCGGCGGGCCTGGCAGCGCGCTGCGAGATCGAGCTCGCGTACGCGATCGGCGTCGCGGAGCCGGTGGCCATTCTCGTCGACGTGTGCGGGACCGGGAGCTCGGAGGTGGAGATCGAGTCGTGGATCCGGCAGAACTTCGACCTCACTCCGCACGGGATCATCAGGGAGTTGGACCTGCGCCGCCCGATCTACGAGGCGACCGCCGCCTATGGCCATTTCGGACGCGAACCCGATGGGGATGGAGCCTTCCCGTGGGAGCGGGTTCGAGAATTCGCCGCTCTCGTCTGAGCCGGGGCCGGCCGGGGCAGGGCAGAAAGGACCTGAAACGAGAAAAAAGTAGCGCGCTTTGCGCCTTTTCCAGGGGGACGCAAAACGTGCTAAATCGTTTTTCTTCAATGCTTTGGTTGTTGTCGACGGCGCCTGGACCCGGATCTGCCTTGGTTCACCCGTGCAGTACCGCGGTGAACGGGAACAACGGGGAGAGCGCCGCGGTCCGAAGCGGGCGGTCGTCAGATTCTGGCGGCCGCCGCTTCTTTTTCTATCTTGCCCGTCATGATCGCTTCTCTTCCGTCGCCCGCTGCTCGCGCCCGCGCGGCCTGGGCCCTGGCCGTGGTCGGGTTGGGGCTGGCCGCTCCTCTTGGCGCCCAGGACACCTCCGAGAATTCCGTTCCGCGCGCGTTCTACCTGGCCCTGCGCGTGGGCGGGACCGCCTCGAGCGCGCTTGTGGAGGACGCCGTGGGCCCCGGCGCCGGCGCGGTCACGGCTAAGCCCGACCCGGGACCCGTCGTGGGAGCGTCCTTCTGGTTCGCGCTGCGTCCGCGCATCAGCATCGAAGGAGAGTTGGGCTGGAGCGCGACCGACCTGGGCGCGGACGACGGCGCCAGCGAGTGGACCGCCGATGACCTCAACGTGATCCACGGAGCGCTGCTGCTGAGGTTCTCGGTGCATCCCGTAGCGTACGGCCGCGTGGGAGTCGGAGTGCTGCGCTACGGCGGGGATCGCCCCGGTGGCTTTCTGGCCGACGACGCGCAGGTACAGCCCTACGCTACCGCGGGAGTGGGCGCGCGCCGCGAGGTCGGCGGGTACCTGCTTTTCGCGGAGCTGAACGGGCAGTTGCACCGGTTTTCTTTCCGCGCCCTGCGCGAGGCGGGAGGCGAGAGCGGCACGGTGGCCAGGGCGCTGCTGCAGGTCGGCGCCGCGATCAGGCTGGGGGGGGCGTCGTGAGCCGCTCCGCGGCCGCTCGCCGCGTGGCTCCGTGGGTCGCCGCGCTGGCCGTTCTGGCGAGCGCTTGCGATACGCCCACCATACCGCAGCGTAACGACACCTACGGATTCGCGCTGCCCGTGGATGGCGGTCTCGTCTTCCACTGGGGCGCGGGCGCCAGCGTCCGGGTTTTCGTGGCCGACGCGCCCGGCCGCGAGGGCGCCCTGACGACGGCGTTCGACGCCGCGGCGAACATCTGGGAAGCGAACGCACCGTTCGCCGAGTTCTCTGTGTCGCGTGCGTCGTCGGCCGGCGCTGCCGATGTGGTCCTTACGTGGATCGACGGCCCCTTCGCCGTGCAGACGGCGGAGTGCCTGCCCTCGGGCGCGAGCCTGGGCACGACCACCTTCTGCCTCACGGCAGGCAACGACGCGATCGTTCCCTACCCGATTCAAGGGGGCGGCTCGAGCGGTGTCTTGTTCCTGGTTACGATTTCGGGCTCCGTGGCGACCGACGCGAGCCTGCTGCGCCGCCTCGTCACGCACGAGATCGGTCACGCGCTGGGGCTGTTTCAGCACTCGCCCGACGCGGCGGACTTGATGTTCGGCGGGGAGCTGACCGCCGATGAGCCGACGGACGCGGACCGGGCCACGATCTTCACTCTCTACCACTCTTCGAGAGACCTGCTCCCCTGAGTCCGAGGCCGGGTCAGTGAGGCCGGTGAAATCCCGCGCGCGTTGCCGGCGGCGTTGACCCCGTACCTGCCCTTGCCTACCATCCAGTTGGGAGCGTGTCGGAGGGTTCAATATTGAGCCGACACTACGGAAGCCGGGACTCCTCTCCCGTGCCGGAAGTCACGCCCCTCGGGGGAAGGCAGAAGCGTGCGGGGAGGTCACCGAACGTTGTAACCCGGGGCTTCAAGAACGCCCTGCGGCGCGTTTCCTCGCCGGCCCGTTTACGCAGCGGGCCGGCGTTTTTTCACCACCGGCAGGAGATCGCCCTATGCCACGGGTGCGAGTGACGCGTCAGGTCCATTTTTCGGCCGCGCACCGGCTCGGCCGCGAGGACTGGGACGAGGAGCGCAATCTTGCCACGTTCGGCGAGTGCGCGCGCACCAGCTGGCATGGTCACAACTACGAGTTGGACGTGACGGTCGCCGGCGAGGTGGATCCCGACCTCGGCTTCGTGATGGATCTCAAGCGCGTCAAAGAGATCGCCGAGGAGCGAGTGGCTTCCGAGCTGGACCACCGCAACCTCAACGTGGACGTGCCGTGGCTGCGGGGTCTGAATCCGACGACGGAAAACCTCGTGGTCGCCATCTGGAGGCGGCTCGCGGACGCCCTACCCGAGGGCGTCAGTCTGGAGCGACTGGTGCTCTGGGAGACGCCACGAAACCGCGCCGAATTCACGGGAGAAGGCCTGGAATGAAGGCTCCGGACGACGCGCCCATGCAGGACCTCGTGCGCGCCATGCTCACGCGCCTGGGGGAGGATCCGGCTCGAGAGGGACTCCTGCGCACTCCGGAGCGAGTGGAAGAGTCCTGGGAGTTTCTGACGCAGGGCTACGGCCAGACCGTGGGGGACGTCGTCGGCGAGGGCGTCTTCACCGAGGAACACCACAACATGGTCGTGGTGAAGGACATCGAAATGTACAGCATGTGCGAGCATCACATGCTGCCCTTCTACGGCCGCGCCCACGTAGCCTACATCCCCGACGGGAGGATCGTGGGTCTTTCCAAGATTCCCCGCATCGTTGACGTTTTCGCGCGGCGCCTACAGGTGCAGGAGCGACTCACGGAGCAGATCGCGCAGGCGGTCTGGGACGTGCTGGATCCGCTGGGGGTCGGCGTGATCATCGAGGCGTACCACCTGTGCATGATGATGCGGGGGGTGCAGAAGCAGAACTCCAAGACCGTCACCAGCGCCGTGCGGGGCGTCTTTCTCGACGATCTCAAGACGCGCGAGGAGTTCCTCCGGCTCTGCACCATCAACGGCATAGTCGGGTGAGTCAGCGCCCGCTCCACGGGCTGCGTGGGGTGGTCACGGGGGGGTCCAGCGGGATCGGCCTCGCCATCGCCGAGGCGCTCGCGGAAGCCGGCGCGCGCTTGGCCCTGGTGGCGCGCGGGGAGGAGGCGCTGGGCGGGGTAGCCGAGCGCACCGGTAGTGTGCCTTTGACGGCCGATGTCAGCGACTCCGACGCGGCGGCCGCTCTGCCGGGTCGGTTCTCCGCGGCGCTGGGCGAGGAGGCCGCGGAGTTCGTGGTGCACTGCGCCGGCGCGTTCTCGCTCGCGCCCTTCGAGGAAATCTCGGCGGATGAGTTCCGCAGGATCGTCGACACCAACCTGGTGGGCAGCTTCAACGTGGTGCGCGCGTTTCTCCCCGACATGGTGGCCGCCGGCCGGGGTCGGATCGTCCTGATGGGATCCGTGGCGGGCCGCCGCCCGTACCCCGGGAACGCCGCGTACGCGGCCAGCAAGTACGGACTGCGCGGGCTGGCGGAGGTCCTGCGTCTGGAGACCGAGGGCACCGGAGTCGCGTGCACGATCGTGGAGCCGGCGGCCACGAATACGCCGCTGTGGGAGGGGGTCGGCGCGGCGGGACTGCCCGACCCGGCCGCCATGCTGTCGCCCCAGGAGGTGGCGGACGCCGTGGTATGGCTCCTCCAAAGGCCCGACGAGGTGCGGATACCGGTCCTGCCGATCGAGCGGAGCTAGCGGGTCACCTCGAAGTCCACCCCTTCCACCAGATCGCCGATCGGATCGAAGTCCAGGCGGAACGTGCGCGTCGCCGGTGTGGCGACGCCGCCGATGCTGTCCAGCTGGTCCGCGTCCAGGGTGATCTCGTAGCGCCCGGGCGGCAGCGCCGCCAGGTAGTATGTCCCGTCGGCGAAGGTGGTCGTGGCGCCGGCGTACTCGCAGCCCTCCAGGCAGCGCACAGTCAACCTTGCGCCCGCCAGCGGCCGAGCGCCGGCCTCGTCGGCCATCGTCACGGTGCCCTCGATCTCGCCGCCCACGTAGAACGGCACGTCTATCGACTTGTAGCCGTTGGGGTCGGTCACGAACGAGAAATCGCGCACGAACGGCACCAGGGACGGGTTGCGCACCGAGGTGTCATCTATGCGCACCGAGTACTGGTAGTAGGAGCGCAGGTCGACCGCGCGCAGGACCTTGTCCTCGCCGCGATGAACGGCTACCGCTTCGCGGAATCGGACGGCGCCGCCGTCCACGAGTTCCTCGCCCGGACTGTACGTCTGGTCTCCGTCGCGGTCGACGAACAGCCGAAAGGCTGCGCCCGATCGCCCGATCCAGGGCTGCTTGGTGGGGACGACCCGAGAGTTGGCCCGGTCCAGCGCGAGCGCGCCGCGCAGCGTGTGGCGGAGGCGGGTACCCCCCGCGTCACGCCTGACGCCCAGCGTGGCCAGCAGCGGGTCTCCGTCGAACGTGACCCGCGCCTCGACTCGCCCGGCGTCCAGCGCGAAGTTCCGCTCCACGGAGAGCGCCAGTCTGGTGTTGCGCGTGAGCGGCCGGCTCAGCGTCAACTCGACGCGGTCGCCCGAGCTCCCTTGCAGCGCGTGTCCGTACAGGCCGCGCACGAGGGTGCCGTTGAGCACTGCCAGTGGCCCTCTGTAGCCGGACAGGTTGTACAGAGTGCCGAACACCAGCTCGCGCGACTCGGTCGGCCCGAAGAACCCGCCGGCGCTGCGGCTGCGCACGCCCATGCTCTGGCGTACGCGGCCCACGCTGGCCACCGCCTCCAGGTCCAGCAGCGCGCTGCCCTGGCCCTCGGCCGAACGCGTCCAGTCCGCGAGCAGGCGTCCCGTGATGCCCACGCGGCCCGCCCGAAACGGCGAGAAGCCGCGTAGCCTCAACCGCCAATCGTCGCCGAGCGGGTTGTAGGTCTGGCTGGTGGCGAAGCGGGTGACCTCCAACTCCGCACTGGCGAGCGACGACGAAAACCCCTCGACGGTCGCGCGCGCGAAGGCCCCCGGGGCCAGATCGAGAGCGGCGTGCAGACCGTCGGTGATGCGCGCGACGAAGCTGTCGAAGATCACGAGCTCGGCGCCGGCGGCGGCTCCGGTTACGTACTCCAGCCCGACGGCGTTGGTGACGCGGTCGGTGATGCCCCACGCGACGCGGCCGAGGAGAGCCGCGCCGTCCTCGCCCGCCCGCGCGCCGCCCGATAGGCCGTAGTCCAACTCGCCGTCCGGGACGAGCCCGAACGGGACGGGGATGCCCTGCTCCTCCTCGAGGAACTCGCCGCTGGGTCCATAGAAGCGCAAGGACACGACCGAGCGTCCGTAGACCAGGGGCACGCGAAAATCATAATTGCCCAGCTCGTCGGCTATCACGAAGTCCTGGAGCTGGCCGTTCACGTACAGCTCGACCTCCGCGTCGGGCTCGGTGCGGCCCGCCACCGTGTGGGTGGAAAAGACGCGCCGCTGCTGGACCGGTCGGTTGGTCACGCCCACGCCGAACAGATCGAAGGCGCGCAAGCCGGCCGGCGTGACGCTGCCCACGCGCATCTGAGAGATCCTGCGGCGCGGGTCCTCGAACACGTAGCGCCAGGACCCGCGCAGGTCCGACGCGCTCAGGCCTCGGCCGGAGGCGACGCCGCGCAGGCCGGCCTCGAAGTCGCCGCCGAAGGTTTCGAAGCCCGTCGCGAGGCCGAACGAGGTGAAGTCGGCGCCCGCGCCGGTGCTCGCGTCGAGCGAGTAGTCCAGCACGCCCCCGTAGAAGCGGCGCCGCAGTCGCACGTCGCGGAGCGGGGCGTGGGGGGCGAAGCGATTCTCGTGGACGTTGGTGTCGCGCAGCCTGCGGCGCCGCTGGGCGGCGACGATCGGGAACTGCCGTCCGCGCGCGTCGAGTCGCAGCACCAACTCGCCCAGGTCGACCCGCACGTCGATGCCGAACGCGCGCTCCAGCGCAGAAGGCAGCAGGAAGATGTCCAGGTCTCCCACTACGACTTCTCCCTGCGCCAGCGGCGTTGTCGACCCGCCCACCCGAGCCACGCCGGCCAGGGCGTCCACCTCGTAACGATCACCCGGGTCGAGAAAGAAGCCCGTGGCGCGCCCCGCGTCCAGATCGAGCACCACCGGGACGCCCAGCACGCGCAGGGCCTCGCCCAGGGGCAGGTACAGGGAATCGCGGTCGTAAACGGCGCTGATGACGGTGTCGATCAAGCCAGCGTGTCGAAACGACAGGAACGCCATCTCCGCGTCCGCGGTGGGCCTCGGGGGCGTGGCTGGGCCCTCCTGCGCGCGGGCGCCGGCGGCGAAGACGGCCAGGGCTAGCGCCGCCGCGGTCACACCCCGGCGCAGGCTCATGGCACTGAGAACGGAGCCTCGATCTCCAGCGGGTCGATGAGTACCCTGTCTTGCGGCGGCACGTCCGGCCGGTCCGGGCTCAGTACGATGCGCACGCGATAGTGTCCGCTCGGGAGCCCCTCGAGCGGCACGTCGAAGCGAATCACGCGATCGAAGAACACCTCGAAGAGAAGCTCGTCCTCGCGCTCCGGGCTCGGCTCCAGGCCGGCCTCCGTGACGTCGGGGATGACGAGCAGCCTGGCGCGCCCGAAGAAAGGCGCGTTGCCGGTCCTGCGCAGTGGCAGCGTTACCGTCACGGAGTCCCGCTCCATCTGCGCCTTCAGCGGGCCGGGCTCGAGACCCGTCGCGACCTCGCCCTTCTGGTACAGCACCGTGGTGACCTGCTCCAGGCGGAAGACGACGCGGGTGGTGACGCCCTCGGCGACCTGCTGCTCCACGGCGGCCGACTGCGGCTGCGACGCCGTCACTACGCGCGCCCAGTACACTCCGTCGGGGGCGTCTACGGGCGGGCGGGCGCTCATGCGCACGATCTGGCGTGCGCCGGGGGCCAGCACGAACCGCCTGGGGAAAGCGCGAATCCTGCCGTGCAGGCCCAGCGCGGCCGCCGACACGGAGTCGTCGTAAACGAACGTTCGGCGACCCGTCTCGTCCGAGGTCGAGTAGCCGAACTTGAACGAGATCGTGACCTCCTGGGGCTCCTCCGACCGGTTGTCCACCATGAAGGTGCCGAACCGGTCGCGGTCGCTCATGGTCATGATGGTCGGCGCGACCAGCGTCTGCGCGCCCCCGGGCGCGGCGACGGCGCTGAGTAGGATCGCGATGGGGAGTGCTCGACGAATCACGTTCATCTCCTAGTTCTCGACCGCGCTGAGAGTGATGAGCTCGGTGTAGTCGCCCGAAGGCGGATTGGAGGTCGGTTCGAGGACGCCGCCGATCCAGACCAGGATCGACTTGGGTCCACGCTGGTCCAGCGTAATGGTGGCGCCCTGCGCCGGGTCGAAGATCGTGCGCGCGTCGGGTGCGTCCGGTGTGGCCCACGCGGCGCTGGCGCCGTCGAAGCGGATCGGTAAACGGTTCGGTCCGGACGTGAGCTCCCGCGGCAGCGCGAGCGTAACGGTGACCACGTGCGGCGGTCGTCCGCGCAGCTTGACCTCGAAATGCGCCGCCGTTGGGTCTTCCGGCCGAACCAGGACCGGAGTCCCTCCGACGACGATCCCGAAACTCAGATCGTTGAGGCGGGAGACGACCACGGTGGGGGCGTTGCGCCGACCCTGCCCCTGTCCCTGGGCCTGAACCGCGCCGGAATCGAGCGAGCCCCAGGCGAGCGCCAGCAGCACCGCTTTCGCGGCGACCCCGAGGCGCGAGGTACGCGCGGGCTTCGATCGAATGGAGAACGCGCGCATGGCCACGCCTTACAGCTCCGCGGTGATCGTGACGACGCCCGTGTACACGCCCGGCGTCGCCGCGGGGGCGACCGTGATCTGGCCGTGGACGTAGACGTAGCCGAGCCGGCCGTTCCTGGCCGGGGCCTGGTCGCGTAGCTTCATCGTGAAGCCGGCGCCTACCGTCGCCGGCGTCGCCGCGGCTGGATCGTCCGCGGTCTCGTTGACCGACGCGGCGGCCGCGAAAGGCAGCGAGTTGCCGCCCGACGTGATGATCGGGGGGGCGGTGATCGTCACCGTGACATCGCGGCCGCGATCACCGAGGATGTGGAACCCGCCCGCGCCGGGATCGGTCGCGAGCAGCGTGTTCGCGCCGGATCCGGCCGGCACGACGCCGAAGTCGATGTCGCTGATCTTGAGGATGGAAAGGCCTGCGACGACGTCGACCGTAATGGTCGTCGCCGTCGTGGCACTTGCCTGCGCCGAAGCCGCGCGCGCGCCGGTCGAGAGACCGAGCGCGAGCAGCGCGGCGAGTAGGACCGGGGAGCGCATCGCCAGCCTCCAAAGCGGCGACCCGACCGGCCCGGCCGGAAGCGGAGTGTTCTCCGGCCTCCGGCCGGCCCGATTCGGCTCTCCTAGTACTCCACCGTGAGACCGAAGAGACCGCTGTATATGCCCGCTGGAGTGACGGGCACGTTGATGCTGCCGCCCAGCCAGAACTGGTGCTGGCCGCCGGCGTCCAGGCTGACCGAGTCGCCGCTGTTGACGGCAACGGCCGAACCCTGCGTGGTGGCGTCCGAACCCATGTCCGGGGTGAACACAATGGGATTCAGAGCGGCGTCCATCAGGATGATCGACGGCGAGAAAGTCAGCGTCACGGGCGTGTTGGGCTCACCGGTGGCGCTCCAGTTCGCTGCCGCGGCATCCATGAAGGAGACGGCTACTATCGAGCTTGGGCCGACCGGGCCGAAGTCCAGGTCGGCGTTCTTGATGAGCGTGAGCGCGGCGACGACCGTCGCGCTGACGGTGGCGTCGGCCGACGCCGAGCTCTGCGCTTGCACGGCCGCCGGCGCGCCCAGCGTGGCGACCGCGGCCAGAGTGAGAACGACCCTTCGCATGGCGAATCTCCCTGTTTGTTGTTCCCCCCCCGCCCTGGCATTCGCCGGAACTCCGCGTCCCCTCTTTGGGTCGCTCGTCATGCGCGGGGTACTGCAGCGGACTCTGTGTCGAGCCGCCGCGACGGCAGGAGGGAAGGGCAATGCCGGTGCCATGCGTGCGCGCACGGGACCTACACGCGTAACGACTTAAAAACAAACGATTTGCGCTATTTCATGGCCGATTGTGGAAAACCTCGTGTTCGGGTCCCAACCACGAACGTTTTCGCGAAACGCGATACCGGATTCACAGATCGCCGCGGGGCTGCGATCTTCGAGGTGAGGCGGCAGATTGAGCTTTTCCGACGGCATTCGGAGCGCGTACACCATGCACGTGGCCCTGACAGAGATCCTCCAGTGCCCCGCCTGCGGCGGCGGCCTCGTGCTGCTCGCCAGCGATACGCGTGGAGGTCGGGCGCTGGCGGGTTCGCTGGGCTGTCCGGGCTGCTCGCGGACCTACCCAGTGGCCGACGGAATCGCCGATCTGCGCGACGAAGGAGGCGGCGCTACGCTCTCCCCTCAAGGAGCGGAGGATCCATCCGCGCGCGGGACCGACGAGGCCTCGGCCGACGAGGCGCTTCGGCTTGCGGCGCTCCTGGGGCTGGACGCCGCCACAGAGGGCGTCGTCGTGCTGGTGGCCCCCCGCGACCGAGAGGCGATCGGCCTCTCGGAGCTGCTCCCCAGCCTGGAGATCGTCGTCGCCGCCGCCGACGGGGCGAACCCTCGGGCCGCCGCCGAGGGCGTCAGCTCGCTCCTGACCGGCGCCCGCCTGCCGCTCGCGGACGGCAGGACGGCGGCGCTCGCCACCGACGCCGCGGCCCACGTGGATCCGGCTGACGCCGTTCGTGTCGTCGCCCCGGGGGGCCGCATCGTCGTAACCGGCGCCGACGACGGCGTCGCGGCGGGTTTGGTAACGGCCGGCTGCGAGATCATCGCCTCGGAGGGCGGGGTGATCGTCGCCCAACGCACCGGCGCGCCCGCCCCCCCGAAGCTCTACCAGTTGGGCTAGTGGACTGTAACAGATGAGTACCTAGTGTACCGTTGCAGAAGTCCCGTAGGCATTCGGCCCGCGCTGCATCCCGCGGATGCGGCGTTGGAATTCCTTGCCGTAGCGACGGCTACGGCGCGTCGTTCCGCCTTGCCCCGCGGGCGCATCACGCGCCTCGGTGCACACGGGACTTCCGCGCCGG